>DATIGQ010000049.1 GCA_035454605.1 Terriglobales bacterium | reverse complement strand
CCTACGCGCCGCCCATCCGGCTGACCGAACCGCAGGCCAACATTCACTATCACGAGGTGGACGTCTCGCAGTATCCGCTGTTCGAGTATCCGCCCTACGATCTGGCTCTGGCCACATGCATGGCTGAGGTGGCGGTGAACTATTCGCTCGACCTGCTGCACGTGCACTACGCCATCCCGCACTCGGTGAGCGCCATGCTGGCGCGCCAGATGCTCGCTGCCGCGATTCCGCCGCGCAAGCTGCCGTTTGTGACCACGCTGCACGGCACGGACATCACCCTGGTGGGCGCCGACCGCTCGTATCTGCCCATCACCCGCTACTCCATCGAGCAGAGCGACGGCGTCACCGCCATCTCCCACTACCTGCGCGAGCGGACGCTGAAGGAGTTCGAGCTGAAGAACTCCATCCGCGTCATCCACAACTTCGTGAACTGCAACACCTACTGCCGCGATGCCCAGGCCGCCGAGCGCCGCGCCGAATACGCGCAGAAGGACGAGCGCATCGTCGTCCATCTTTCTAATTTCCGCCCGGTCAAGCGCATCCCGGATGTCATCGAGATCTTCGACCGCGTGCAGAAGAAGCTCCCCGCGCGGCTGCTCTTGATCGGCGACGGTCCGGAACGGTCGTCCGCCGAGTGGATGGTCCGCCGCAAGGGCATTCAGGACAAAGTGAACTTCCTGGGCAAACAGGAGCGCGTGAACGAAATGCTGGCCGTGGCCGACCTCATGCTCTTGCCGAGCGAACTGGAATCATTCGGGCTGGCGGCGCTCGAGGCCATGGCCTGCGAGGTCCCCAGCATCGCCAGCCGCGTGGGCGGCATTCCCGAGGTCATTGATCACGGCGAGACAGGCATGCTGGCCGAAGTGGGCGACGTGGAGACCATGGCGCGCTACGCCATTGATCTGCTGAGCGACGAAGCCGCGCTGCGCGCCATGGGCCAGCGCGCCCGCAAGGCGGCTACCGCCCGCTTCTGCGCGTCGGACATCCTCAAACAATATGAGGAGTTTTATCGCTGGGTGCTGGAACGCGCCTCGTAAGCCGCTGCGGCCACCGAGTTCGTCTCCGGACCGAGGTCGGCCACTTGCAGGATGGGGACTTCGAGAGTGATTTCCGTGCCGCCGGTCTCGCGGTTCTCGACCCGCATGACGGCGGCGTCGCCATAGAGCACTTGCAGGCGCTCGGCCACGTTGGACATGCCGATGCCTGAGCTCGAGCCGATGGGCGCGGCCGGGTCGGCCATGCCCACGCCGTCGTCGGCCACCTGCACGACCACCTTGCCTCCAGCCACGCGGCTGCGCAGGATGATCGAGCCGCCCTCCACCTTGGGCGAAAGCCCGTGTTTGATGGAGTTTTCGACCAGCGGCTGCAGGAGCATGGCCGGCACCAGCACTTCGAGCGACGCCGGGTCGAGTTCTTTGATGACGCGCAGCTTGTCGCGCCCGAAGCGCACCACTTCGATATCCAGATAGTCGTCGATGAACTCGACTTCCTCGCGCAACTGCACGAAGCTGTCACTCTTGCGCAGCAGGCGCCGCAGGATGCTGGCCAGCTTGACGATGAGTTCGCGGGCCTGCTCCGGATCAAAGCGCACCAGTGACGACACCGAGTTCAACGTGTTGAACAGGAAGTGCGGGTTGATCTGCGTCTGCAGAGCTTCCATGCGCGCTTGCAACAGCAGTTTCTCCTGCTCTTCCAGCTTCAGCTCGATGCGGGTGTTGTTCCAGATCTTGAGCGGGATGGCGACCACGGCCACGGTCGTCGCCAGTGTGGCCAGCAGCGGTAGCCACTGCGTGGGCTGCAGGGCAAACAGCCGCCCAGGAAACAGGTGCGCCAGTTGCGTGCGCGCCAATTCCATGCCCAGGACCCAGAGGAAGAAGCCGGTCTGCCAATCCACGAAGCGACGGCGCAATACGCGGCGCACCCAGCGGTACACGCCCAGGTCGACGAAGGGCGAGAACGACCAGATTTCTTCGTAGTTGGCTGCCAGGCGGCGCAGGACTCCGGCCACGCCTCCCGCCGCCATGGCGAAAGGCACTGCCAGGAACTCGCCGTAGATGAGAGCGGGAAGCGCGACCAGCGCTCCGCCCACGGCCCCGGCGAAGCGACCGCCCATCACGCCCATGAGGATGGCGCCTTCCAGGCTCAGGTCGGCGGCCAGGAAGTTGCGCACCTGCCCGCGGATGATCACCCCCAGCGCCAGCGGCACGGCGATGAACAGCACCAGGTGGACTTTCTGTTCCGTGGTCCGTTCCTCGCGGAACAGGAGCGACTGGAAATAGCGGGAGCGCGCCAAGGCGCTGGCCACGGCGGCGGCCACGCCCAGCTTGAGCAGCAGCGAAACGAGGATAAGGCGCTGGTCCATGAAAGCTATGGCGTAAATCTAGCACGGATGCAGCAAGCCAGCGCGCCCTGCGCACCGCGGCATATAATCGCTGATGAGCATGTCCACCAGCATCCACAAGGTCGCCGAGGCCGACTTCCCTACTCGCTGGGGACACTTCCGCATTCTCGGCTTTGAGGGCGACATAGCGAGCGAGAACGGCCCCCGGCACGAGGCCGCGGTGGCGTTGGTAATGGGTAATCTGACGTCCAGCACCCCGCTGGTGCGCGTGCACTCGCAGTGTTTGACCGGCGATGTGTTCGGCTCGCTGCGTTGCGATTGCCGCCAGCAACTGGAACTGGCGCTCTCGCTCATCGCGCAGGCGGGCGCGGGCGTACTGGTGTACGAGCAGCAGGAGGGACGCGGAATCGGCTTGATGGCCAAGCTGCGCGCCTATGAGCTTCAGGATGGTGGCATGGACACGGTGGAAGCCAATGAGAGTCTGGGCTTCAAGGCCGACCAGCGCGCGTTCGTGCTGCCGGGGGAAATCCTGAAGGCCCTGGGCGTAAAGGAAGTGCGGCTGCTCTCCAACAACCCGGAGAAGGTTTCTGCCCTGGAGGCCGCCGGTATCCGCGTGGTCGAGCGCGTGCCCTGTGAGGTCGACCCGCATGCCCACGCCGCGAACTACCTGCGCGTTAAGAAGGAAAAGCTCGGACACCTGATCACGAAGGTCGACTGACACGCATCGCGTGTCATGCTAAGGTGTCAGTTCAGGTCTGACGAAGCAACGCCTTGATTCCACGCTTGTTACCGGACGGCAAAACTTCCAGTGCGGCCCCGATCAACGCTACGTAAACCGCGTGCGCACCCCTGACCCGGCGCAGCGCTTGCAGATGTCGCCGGACGGTTCCCACGTCACCACGCTTCACTGGTCCGGAGAAGGCAGCGGCAGCGCCGTGGCGCAGGTAGTTCTCCACCGTCTGGCGCACGATGGGCGCAATCGCCTGGCGCACGGACCTTGCCGGCACGCCCGCGGCCCGGGCGATGCGCTCCGCGGTGGCCAGCGTCACCACCACCAGGGGCGAGGAGAAGGAGCCGTACACGTGGTAGAGCGGCTTGTTGCGCTTGCGGATAGGAAAGACGAATCCGCCGAGATCGCGCGCCACGCGGCGAGCTATCGCAACCGCGCTGGGGTCGCCCTCCACGGCGAAAGGAACGTCACGCAACGAAGGTGATGTACGCGGCACGAAGGTCATCATGGGATGCAGCGTTCCGACCGATGCGCCGCGCCGCCGAAGCGGCCGAAGCCGGTCGCTGGAGAGAGCGCCGCTCGAATGCAGCGCGACCTTTCCCTTCCAGTCCGCCCGCCGCGCCAGGGTACGCACCGCCGAGGGGATCGCGTCATCGGTGACCGCGATCCACACTAGGCCGGCGCGGAGACGCGCGGTCTGGAAGGTCGCTGCTCGGGCGCCCACGCGACGCGCCAGCCGCTGCGCACGACGGCGCGAGGCCGGCTGATCGCGCGCGATCACTTCGTCGATGCGGTATCCGGTCCGGCGCAGCGCTACGGCGAGCGCCGAGCCCAGGTTTCCGGGACCGACCAGCGCGATAGAGGGCCTGTGAGCCATGAACGCCGAGAATAACAGTTGCCAGTCGGCCGGTGCCACAGAGCAGCTATAGTGAGGCGCATGGCAACGTTCAAAAGAACCGGCGCAGTACAGGTTCGCGTGGTTTCGTCCAGGAGCGCATATCGGGGGCCGGTGTTTCACGTCACCACCGACTATGTCCGCGAGCCCGGAGGGATCACCGCGCGTCGCGACGTGGTGCGGCATACGGGCTCGGTGGTGATCATGCCGGTGCGGCGGCGCAGCGGGAAGACGGAGGTGCTGCTGGTACGGCAGTATCGTCACGCTGCGCAACAGTATCTCTGGGAGTTGGCGGCCGGGCGAATCGATGCAGGCGAATCCGAACCGGCCGCGGCACGCCGTGAACTGGCCGAGGAGACCGGGCTTAAGGCACGCCGCTGGACGCGTGTCCTGCGCTTCTATCCCAGCCCCGGTTTTCTGGACGAGACCATGGCCCTCTACCTGGCTGAGGGCCTTACCCACGGGCAGGCCAAGCCGGAAGACGACGAGGTCATCGAGCAGCGCTTCTGGCCGCTGCGCAGGGCGGTCGCAATGGCCATGCGCGGCCGCATCCGCGACGGCAAGACCATAGCCGGCCTGCTGTGGCTGGCTCAAAAAAAGACCCGCTGAAGCCTCGATTTGCGTTGACCTTGGGGAAGAAAAATCTCAGAATGACGCCAACTCGCAGCCTAAACAGGAGCAGGCGGGTTCTGGGGCGCGACAGCAGTCGATCCAGGGGAGGTACAGAGGCGTGGCACGCATCAGGGGCAAGGTGAAGTGGTTCAATAACGCCAAGGGGTATGGCTTTATCGGGCGCAGCGACGGCCCGGACGTCTTCGTGCATTTCAGTGCCATCATCACCGAGGGCTACAAGAGCCTGCAAGAAGGCGACGACGTGGAGTTCGAGATCATCCAGGGTGAAAAAGGTCCGCAGGCCGATAAGGTAGCCAAGGTCGCTCCCGGGTCGTAAGGGCACACCGGCCCTCCCTTCCAGCCCAGCCGTCCGGCTGGGCCTTCTTCTGTTCGCGGAGCCACGCTGCGGGATAGAATCGCCTCGAGCGCCCACCATGCCGCTGGACAACCCGAGCATCGCCGCCATCCTGGATGAGACGGCCGACCTGATGGAGATCCACGGCGAAGATTCCTTCCGCGTGCGCTCCTACCGGCGCGCGGCGGAGTCAATCAGCAGCCACCCACAGGCCATCGTTGATCTCATTTCGGACCCCAAGCAGGTGCTGGAGATCCCCGGCATCGGCAAGAGCATGCTCGAGCACCTGAAGGAGATACTGAAGACCGGCCGCCTGAAGACGCGCGAAGACCTGCTGAAAAAGTACCGGCCCACCATCCTTGAACTGCTGAACATCCAGGGCCTCGGTCCGAAGACGATTGCGCTGATCTGGGACGCCTATCAGGTGTGCGACGTGGACGGGGTGGAGAAACTGGCGCGGGAAGGCAAGCTGCGCGTGCTGCCCCGCCTGGGAGAAAAGCACGAAGCGAAGATCCTTAAGGCCATCGGGGATTACCGGCGCGTTTCCGGGCGCTTCCTCATCGAGGAAGCCGACCACACCGCGCAGAAGCTGGTGGCGCACCTTGCCGGCACACCGGGCATCGAGGCGGTGACCCCCGCGGGTTCGCTGCGACGCGGGCGCGAGACCGTGGGCGACCTCGACCTGCTGATCACGCACCGCGCCAAGCCCAGCCAGAAGCAGCTCGATGCCATCGCGGAGAGGGTGACGTCATTCCCCGGCATCGCGCAGGTCCTGGCGCGCGGCGAGAACAAGATCTCCTTCAAGCTGCGCAGCGGCATGCAGGTGGATGTGCGCCTGCTTCCGCCCGAGTCGCACGGTGCGGCGTTGCTCTATTTCACCGGATCGAAGGCCCACAACATCCTGCTGCGGCAGCGGGCTCTCAAGATGGGCTACACGCTGAACGAGTATTCGCTCGCCAAGCTGAAAGGCGAAAAGCCGGTCGCCGGCCGCACAGAAGAAGAAATCTACGCCAAGCTGGAGCTCGACTACATCCCGCCGGAAATGCGCGAAGCCACGGGCGAGATTGAGCTGGCGGAGCAGCATGAACTGCCCCGGCTGGTGGAACTGAACGACATCCGCGGCGACGTGCACATGCATACCGTCGAGACCGACGGCAAGAACACGATCGAGGAGATGATCGAGGCGGCGCGGGCACGCGGCTACCAATACATGGCCATCACCGACCACTCCAAGAACCTGGCTATGGCCAACGGGCTGGACGACAAGCGGGCCGAAGCCCACATCCGCCGCATTCGCGCCGCAGGCAAGAAGTACGACGACATCCGCGTACTGGCCGGAATCGAGGTGGATATCCTCGCCGACGGCGACCTTGACCTCTCCGATTCCGTGTTGCAGCAGATGGACGTGGTCATTGCCAGCGTCCATTCCCACTTCAACCAGGAGCCGGCGCGCATGACCGACCGGCTGCTGCGGGCGATCGAGAATCCCAACACCTCCATCCTCGGGCATCCTACGGGACGCCTGCTGCTGCGCCGCGACAGCTATCAGTTCGACATGGAGGCGGTATTCCGGGCCGCCGCCAAGCGCGATGTGGCCATGGAGCTGAATGCGTATCCGGAGCGTCTCGACTTGTGCGACGTGCACTTGCGGCTGGCCCGGAAGCACGGGCTCAAAGTGGTGATCAACACCGACTCGCACCACACGTCGCACCTGGAGAAAATGCAGTATGGCGTGCTGCAGGCCCGCCGTGCCTGGCTGACGCCGCAGGACGTCCTCAACACGCTGCCGGCGGAGAAATTCGCCGCGGCCATGAAGGAAGCTGCATGACTACCGAACCACAGAAAGCGTCTACCCCAGCGTTAGAGACGGATGCCGGGCACCTGCCCATGAGCGAGGAAATGGATAGCGCTCGGCGCACGTTGCCGCCCATCCTGCCGGTGCTTGCGGCTGCAGTCGTCATCGCCATCCTGGTGGGGGTGTATTCCCGACAGGCGGCCAAGCCCGGGACCTCAGCCGCCATCACACGCGTGGGAGCCGTCGCCCTGCCGGACGACAAGGTCTTGGTGGTGGTGCACGTCAAGGTGGACAATCTGGCCGAGAAGCCGCTGGTGCTGCACAACGCCAAGGCGCGGCTGGAGGTGGCCTCGGGAGGGGAAACCGGCATGATGGAGGATGAGGCCGCTTCCGTGGTTGATCACGACCGCTACTTCCAGGCCTTCCCCGACCTGGCGGTGTATCGCATCGCCCCACTACGCCTGGAAGAGCGCATCGCCCCGGGAGCGACGCAGGAAGGAATGCTCCTGTTCGGGTTTCCCGTCAACCGCGAGAGTTTTGACCAACGAAAGTCGCTGACCGTGACGCTGGATCTTTACGACCGCACGCCGCTGGTCATCGCCGAGAAAAGGCCATAGGGGGCAGCAGCAGCGCCGCCCCCGCAAACCTCCAGCCTATTGAGCTTTGGCCATTGGGCCCTTGGGTGTGCTCAGGTAGCCCACGACCTTGTTCTTTTCCACGTTGAAGACCACCAATTCGTAAAGCTGGCGGTCCTTGCCGGTGTAGAACTGCAGGGGCTCGAGCATGGTGCGATCCTTCTTCTCGATGGTGCGGTCGTCGGCGATCACGTTGAGCGTGAACTTGCTCTTCTTGGCGTCTGACTTCTTGAGCTGAAGGCTGACGGTCGCAACCGGCGTAGGCTTCTGGCCCTTCAACAACGTGAAATCGTAGTAGTTGCGCTCGCCACGGCGGCGCAGTTCATCGACCTCCTCGCGAGTCTTGGCGATCAGCCCGCTCTGGATGCCGAGATCCCCGATGGTGCGCTCCAGTTTTTCCTTCGTGGCTTCTATCTCAGTCCGCGCGGTGGCGACCTCGGTTTTCACGCCGCCCACTTCGCTCTTCACACCCTCCACCTGCCCGCTGACCTCGGCGATCTGTTCCTTCTGCGCTTTGAGCGATGCCGTCTGCGCTTTCTGGGCGCGCTGCAGCTCGACGGTGCGGGCGTCCAACTGCTTCTCGGTGATGCCAAGCTTTTCTTCCAGCGCCTCGATGGTGGCCTTCATGCGGGCGTCGGCAGACTCCATGCGCTCGGTGAGTTGTTTCTGCGTTGCACTGGAAGTGGCTTGGAAAGCCTCCAGCGTGCCGATGCGGCCGCGCATGTCAAACATCAGGTACAGCGAAGCCAGGATGTACAGACCGGCTACGGCCAACAGGACGATTTTCATCCCGCCACCGGAGCCGCCGGGGGAGTCGCTACCGTTCATAGTCTCGTTTCCTTTGGGGAATGTGTGATGTGCGCTTCGATTGTCAGGCCAGAAAGAGAGCGTGTCAATTGCCAACCGCCTGAGGCTAACTATCTAGGCATCGGTGCCCTGGCTACTGGCTTTCGATCCGGCGCGCGAGCGCGACGCTCTTGCGGTGGGAAGCTCATCTGTGCTGAGCCGGGCCCAGGGGACCTCGAGGCCGTTAACGAAGGCGTGCCTCCGCGGCAGCCGGGCGGCGGCCTCCACCAGCCGGTTGTATTCATCCAATTGGGAGAACTTGAAAGTCACGCGCAGGAAGCGCCGGCCGTTTTCTTCCTGGTGCTCGGAGTACGATGGCTGGCGGCGCGCCAGCTTGCGCGCGCTCTCCATGGCGCGCGAATCATCGCACTCGATCAGGACCGTGAGCCCGTCATATCCCAGCATAAGGCCACAGCGATCGCAGCGGGAGAAGGCAGGAATCGAAACCGAGCAGCGCGGACAAATCGACATTGCCAACTTTCCCTCCTTGCCGGGCTGAGGTGCGTTCACCCGATTTAACCACTGCCCGGAATTGCATCGCAATAAGGAAACGTCGCGAACCTTGAGCGGCACGTGTGACATCAAGGCTGCGGTATATACTGAAACGGCCGTTGCCGTGAACCTATTCCAGGAGCAATCGTACGGATGGCCTCTCCCGCCGTTGCCTACGCCCGCGACAACCAGCAGAGATTCTTGGATGAACTGAAGGACCTGATCCGTATCCCCAGCGTCAGCACGGCGCCCGAGCACAAGGACGACGTCCAACGCGCGGCGCGCTTCATAGCGGACGAGATGAAGCGCATCGGCCTGGAGCACGTCGAAATCATTTCGACTCCCCAACATCCGCTGGTGTACGCCGACTGGCTGCATGCGCCCGGCAAGCCCACCGTGGTTTGCTACGGGCACTACGACGTGCAACCTCCGGACCCGCTGGAGGAGTGGAAATCGCCCCCGTTCGAGCCCACGGTGCGCAACGGAAACCTCTATGCGCGCGGCGCGGTGGACGACAAGGGCCAGATGTACATGCACCTGAAGGCGCTGGAAGCATTGATGAAGACCGGCGGCGGAAAGCTGCCGTTGAACGTGCGCATGATCATCGAAGGCGAGGAGGAGGTGGGGGGCGAGTCGATCGCCGAGTTCGTCCGCAAGCACCCCGAGCGCCTGAAGGCGGATGTTGCCCTGGTCTCCGACACCGAGATGTTCGCGCCCGATCTGCCCACGCTGTGCGTCGGACTGCGCGGACTGGTCTACACGGAGATCGAAGCGCAGGGCGCCATGGTCGATCTGCACTCCGGCATGTACGGCGGGGCCGCTCCCAATCCGCTCGAAGCGCTGGCGCGCATCCTCTGCAAGCTGAAGGATGAGAATGGGCGAATCCTGATACCCGGCTTTTACGATGCGGTGAAGCAACCTACCGCTGAGGAGCTGGCGGCTTGGGAAAAGCTCCCCTTCGATGAAGAAGCTTATCGAAAGGCGGAAGTGGGCTCCTCCGTGTTGACAGGAGAGCCGGGATATTCCGTGCTGTACCGCACTTGGGCCCGGCCCACCCTGGAAGTGCATGGCATGCCCGGAGGCTTCACCGCGGCCGGCGCCAAGACGGTGATTCCTGCGCGCGCTGCGGCCAAGGTCTCCATGCGCCTGGTGCCCGACCAGGATCCTAACGACATATGGAACAAGTACGGGAAATACGTGCGCTCCATCGTGCCCAAAGGCATCCAGGTCAACATCAAGAAGCATTCGGCCGGGCCCGCCAGCTTGGTGCGCACCGATAACCACTATGTACGAGCCGCCACCGACGCCATGAAGGAGGTCTTCGGCAAGGAGACGGTGTACATGCGTAGCGGGGGCTCTATCCCCATCGTCTCTGACTTCGAGGAGTTCCTGAAGATCCCCACGGTGATGATGGGCTTTGGCCTGCCCGACGACAACATTCATGCGCCCAACGAGAAGTTCCACATACCGAACTTCTACCGGGGCATCGAGTCCATTATCCGGTTCCTGCAGAAGCTGTGATAGCGGCCCCGGTTACTTCTCGGGCAATAAACTAGCGGGTCCGCCAGGCTCGGGCGTATTCGCTTGCCGCTTGATTCCCCTGCCCGACCGCGCTATGCTCTAAGGCGTTCTGGCGGTTTCTGTCACCTCCTTTTCCCACCCAACTGAGGAACCGGCTTCGGTGCACCGTTCTGTGTGCAACCAATTGTGGTCGGAGGCATCGAACCCCAATATCTTGGGCGCTTATTGCTTGACCACGCGCAACTTAGCCGCTACAGTGAGGGACATTTGGGGGCGTCCCGGTTGTCTTCGGCTGAGCCCCCTTGGCGCGTCGAGCGTCGCTTTGGGGTGCAGTCCCATCAGCTTGGTGACGGGCGCCTCCATGCGCTCTGCGGGCCCACGGACCCGACGCCGAAGTCGGGCCAAGGAGTAGAACTTGCTGAAACTCAAGAAGCTGCAGATTCTCGGCTTCAAGTCCTTTTGCGACCGCATGGAGATGAAGTTCGACGGCGAGGGTGTCACGGCCATCGTCGGGCCCAACGGGTGCGGCAAATCCAACATTGCCGACGCCATCTCCTGGGTGCTGGGCGAGCAGTCCGCCAAGACCCTGCGCGGCTCGCGCATGGAAGACGTGATCTTCGCCGGAACCCGCGACCGCAAGCCGAACGGCATGGCCGAGGTTTCGCTCACGCTGATCGACCCCGAGGTGTACGAAGGCCCGCTCGCGGACCTGGCCTCCGAGGTCGAAGTTGAAGTACGCGACGAGCTGCCGGGCGACGATTGGGATGAAGCCGCAGTTCGCTCCCGTGCCGCCGCGGAAACCGAAAACGCCGCCCGCGAATTGCAACCCGGCCAGCCCGCCGAGGAGGACGAGCCCGAAGTGGGCGCCGACGTGGACGGCGCTCTCCCGCCCGAAGTGGTGCTCAAGGTTCGCCGCCGGCGTTTGAAGAAGCTGGAGACGCGAGCCGGCCAGATTGTCGTGACCCGTCGACTGTTCCGCTCCGGCGATAGCGAGTACCTCATCAACGGCAAGCTGGCTCGCTTGCGTGACATCCAGGACATATTCCTGGGAACCGGCCTGGGACCGGAATCCTACGCCATCATCGAGCAGGGCCGCATCGGACAGATTCTCAGTAGCAGGCCACACGACCGCCGCGCCATCCTGGAGGAAGCAGCGGGCATCACCAAGTTCAAGACGAAGAAGCGGCTGGCAGAAGCCCGCCTGGAGCAGGCCCAGCAGAACCTGGCGCGGATCAGTGACATCTTCGAGGAAGTCACGCGGCAGATGAACTCACTCAAGCGACAGGCCTCGAAGGCCGAGCGCTACGTGCGGCTGCGCGAGGAGATGCGCTCCCGGCTGCGTGTAGTCCTGGCCAGCAAGCTGGCCCAGTTCGCAGGGGAGACCGTCGCCCGAGGGGCGGAGTTGGAGACCATCGCGGCGGAAATGGATGCCACCGCCGCCATCGTCGATCGCCTGGATACCGAGCACGCCGCGCTTACGGAGCGCAGCTATGCCGTGGAACGTGAAAATACGCACTTACGCGAACGAACGGGCGCCATCGCCCTGGAAACCGACCGCGCGCTTGCCCAGCAACGCCATAACCACGAGCGCTGTGCCGAACTCGAGCAGCGGGCCACTCAGGCAGAAGCCGAATTGGCACCCACGCGCGCCAATCTCACGGCGCTGGAAGCAGAGCGCGATTCCAATCGTGCTGTCCTCCAGTCCGCCGAGGCCGACGTGCAGGCCGCACAGGAGGAAACCACAGCTTGCCAGCAGCAGGCGCAGGCCGCCGCCACTGCCCTGGCGGAGCTCGAGCAACTGCAGGAGCGGCGTCGCACGCAAACGCTCGAAATCATCGCCGCCGCCTCCGAAGTCCGCAACCAGATGGCCCAAACATCCGAGCGAAAGGCCGCCCTGGAGCGCGAGCTCGGCCGCCTGGAGCATGATTTGGCCCTGACCCGCACCGAACTGGACGCGTTTACTGGACGCCGAGGCCAGTTGGCGCTGGAGTTCGAGTCTGCCGGGGCGCGGGTTTCTGCCCTCGCCGCCAAGGCCGAGGAGTCTCGCCGCCGTCTGGACGAACTGCGCGCGAGCGAAACCGAAGCCAAGTCACGTTTGGACGGATTGCGCGCCGAGTTCGCCTCCGCCACCGGGCGCCGCTCGTCCCTGGACTCGGTCATCAACGAACACGCCTACTCCACGGAATCGGTAAAGCGCTTAATGCGCTCCGGCGGGGCCAGCGATTTCCGTCCCGTCGGCGTGCTGGCTGACTTTCTGGAGGTGGACGATGCGCACGAGCGCGTGGTCGAGGGCTTCCTGCGCGATGAGCTCAACTACATCGTGGTGAAATCCTGGGACGCGGCCGATGAAGGCCTGCGCCTCCTGCGCAGCGACGCCGATGGCCGCGCCACTTTCCTTGTGCATCCGGATGATGCGCAAGCCCGCTTCTCTTTCGCCGTGGACGAAGCGTCACGGCCCGCTCCGCCGCGAGGCTCCATCGTTCCGCTCACCCGCTGCATCCGGGTGCTGAACGGTTTCGGCAACTCGCTGGAAGTGATCCTGCCCAAACTGCGCGACGGTTACATCGCGCCCGACTCAGATGCAGCTCGCAACCTGGCGCTGGAGAATCCGAACGCGTTCTTTCTTTCCCCGGGCGGCGAGTGTTTCCACAACGTCACCGTGACCGGAGGCAAACCACACGCGCAGGGCCCCCTGACCCTTAAGCGGGAATTGCGGGAGCTGGACCGCCAGCTCCGCCACATGGAGAAGGAAATTCTTCACGAGGAACGCCGCCTGGCGGAAATGTCCCGGGAAGCCGCGGCCCTCTCTTCCCTGCTCGACCGCTTGGAAACGGAGCGGCGTGAAGCCGAGCGTCAGGCCCTGACTTCCGGGCATACACTTCAGCAGTTGGACTCCGAGGTCGCGCGACTCACCGAGCGGCGGGCCACGTACGAAGGCGAGCGCAATCGCTGTTTGCGCGAGGGCTCGGATCTGGGGTCACAACTCGCTGCCCGCGCCAAAGAGCTGGAGTCGGTCGAAGCGCGGCGCAACGTCCTCGATCGGGAACTGGGTGACGCTCAGGCCCAGCTTGAGGCTCTCAAGGCAGCTCGCGACCGCTCCGCCCAGGCTGCCGCTGCCATGACCGCGCGGGTCGCGGCGCTCGAGGAACGCAGGGTGGCGGCAGCCGCCGCCTTGGGCCGGATCGAAGCTCTGGTGGCCGAGGTATCCACCCGTGTCGAAGGCCTGCTTGCCCAGGTGGCGTCCAGCATCGCCGAGCGCCAGCAACGCGAAGCCGAGAACATCGAACTGGCGGCGCGGGTCCAGGCTCTGGAACTCGAACAGGTGGAACTCGCTACGCGAGAGTCTTCGCTGCGCGGCGAAGCCGAGCAGTCACGCGCCCGGCTGCTGGCCATCGATCAGGAGCTGCGCGCCGCGCGCCATTCCCTCGACGGCGCCCGCGACCGGCGCGGCGAGGTGGCCGCGCTACTGGCCAAGCTGAACTCCGATTCCGAGCACCTGGCTGAGACCTGCCTCAACGAGCTGAACGTCACTGCCGCCGATCTGCGCGCCGATACCGCCTTGATCCACCTGACCGGCGAGGCGCTCGCTGCCGAAGATGCCGCGCACCGCGAACTCCGTGCGCGCCTGGACGCCATGGGCCCCGTCAACATGATGGCCCTGGAGGAATACAAGGAGACGGCGGAGCGTTACGCCTTCCTGGATTCCCAGCGCAAGGACTTGATGGAATCGATCGTCAACACGCAGAACACCATACGCGAAATCGACGAATTCTCCCGCCACCGCTTCCAGGAAGCCTTCGAGCGCATCAACGAAAACTTCCAGATGACCTTCCGCAAGCTGTTCGGCGGCGGCCAGGGTTTCATGCGCCTGACCGACGAGGAAAACGCCGCGGAGAGCGGTATCGACATTGTTGCCCAGCCGCCCGGCAAGCGGTTGCAGAACGTGCTGCTGCTTTCCGGCGGGGAGAAAGCCCTGACGGCGTTCGCGCTCCTGGTGGGCATCTTTCAATATCAGCCCAGCCCGTTCTGTGTCCTCGACGAGGTGGACGCGCCGCTGGATGAAGCCAACGTCGGGCGCTTCACCGAGCTGGTGCGCGAGATGAGCGCTCAGACGCAGTTTGTGATCATCACCCACAACAAGCGGACCATGGACATGGCGCCGATGATGTATGGCGTCACCATGCAGGAGCCGGGAATCTCCAAGCTGGTCTCCGTGAAGTTCGGCGAACATTTGGTTCACTCCCGAACCGCCTGAGTTTTCCACATGCGAGGTGGAATGTAGCCCGCTTCCGGCGCGGGTTGCACCACTCTCCCCTTTCTGTCAACTGTTTTTCATCATGCGCCGGTCACGAGGGACGCGACGATTTTCCCGGGGTTCCGTTGACAAATTCTCTTCGGCGGCTAGAATACGCTTCGTTTTTCCTGCTGAGTTCTTCCGACCGTGACCACGCAAACCTCACAACCAGATGTTCTGTTGAGCACCGACTTTCCTGGGCTACCGCTGCATGCCAGTGGTAAGGTGCGCGACTTGTACCGGCTGAACGGCACGTTGCTGTTCGTCGCCACGGACCGCATCTCCGCATTTGATTACGTTCTGGCCACGGGCATTCCGCACAAGGGCCGGGTCCTGACCCAGCTCTCTCTCTTCTGGTTTGAGTTCTTGGAGGAGATTGTTCCCAGCCACCTGATCACGGCCCGGGTGGAGGACTATCCGGCCGCGGTGCAGCCCTGGTCCGACCAGTTGCGTGGCCGCTCCATGCTGGTGCGCAAGGCGGACATGGTGCCCATCGAGTGCGTGGCGCGCGGCTACCTCTCCGGCTCCGGCTGGAAGGAATACCGGCAGACCGGCTCGGTCTGCGGCATCAAGCTGCGCGCGGGGCTGCAGGAATCCGACAAGCTTCCGGAGCCGATCTTCACGCCCGCCATCAAGGCCACCAGCGGGCACGACGAGAACATTCCTTTTACCGAGATGGTCAAACGCGCAGGCCCCGAACTCAGCGAGACGCTTCGCGACTTGACCCTGCGCATTTACAGCAAGGCGGCTGACTATGCCGCCGAACGGGGCATTCTCATAGCCGACACCAAATTCGAGTTCGGCCGCACGCCCGCCGGGCTGGTGTTGGCGGATGAAGTGCTCACCCCGGATTCCTCGCGCTTCTGGCCCGCGGACAAGTATCGCCCGGGTGGTCCGCAGGAGTCCTTCGACAAGCAGTACGTTCGGGACTATTTGGAGTCCATCCGCTGGAATAAGCAGCCACCGGCGCCGGCTCTGCCGGTCGAGGTGGCGCACAAGACCAGCGCGAAGTATCAGGAGGCCTATCGCAGACTGACCGGCCGCGAGCTGGAGGTGTAGCCACCGGTGTCCAGTCTGGACTGGCTGATCCTGATGGTAGTGCTGGCCTCGGTATTGATGGCCGCGGGACAAGGCTTGTTCGTCGAGCTTTTTTCTCTTGGCGGGGCGGTGGTCGGGTATTGGCTGGCGGCGTGGCAGCATGCACGGGTGGCAGCATGGTTCGCGCCCTACGTGAAGAGTGATGCCGTCGCTGACGCCACGGGATTTTTGACTGTATTCGTGCTGGTGATGGTCCTGGCCGGAATGCTGGGGCGATTTGTGAGCGGGGTAGTGAAGGAATCCGGCCTGCGTTGGTTCGACCGGCTGCTGGGCGCCGTTTTCGGTCTGGTACGCGGCATTGTCGTGGCCACGGTGGTGGTCATGGTATTGGCGGCGTTTGTGCCCGAATCCCGCGTGCTGGCAGGATCGGCCTTCGGGCCTTACGTGCTCATGACCGGGCGCATGATGGCACGGGTGGCGCCACGGGAAATCCGCGAGCGATTTCTCAAGGTCGTCCCCGGCGGACGAGCCCCGGAGGAAACGCGCGGGAAAGAATCGAACAGGAAGTGATTGCGTTCACTGCTGCAACCGAGCCAACTGGAAAGAGAGGCGCGAGGTGAAAGACCAACTCGAAGCTCTGGTTTCGCAGATGTATCACAGCGGGATCTTCTATTCGGAAGCGGTACGTGAATTCAAGAAGCGCTTTATTCTTACCGTGCTGATCGAGAACCAGGGGAACCAATGCCGCGCCGCGCGGCAGTTGGGCATGCACCGCAATACGCTGGCACGCACCATCCAGGAGCTTAAGCTGGACATTCGCGCCTTGCGTAACGGAGTGCGCCGCCCTCCGCGTAGCGCCCGCCCCGCGCCCATGGAGCGCAAAGCAGCCCGCTGATCCCGCCCGGAAAGAGAAAAAGGCAGCCCCCTCGGGCTGCCTTTTCTTTGGTGAAAGTTCTTCAGCGTCCGCGCAGAAGCGTTCCGTTCTGCATCTTCATCAGGAACGGCTTGACGTCATAGGCGGTGGGTTCACCCTCTACTGCAATGTCGGCACCGGCTTTCGGAACCAGACGGACCGGTAGCGCTGCTGTCATTGCCAATTCGACGTCAGCCCGGTTCTCATCGATGGCGTCCTGCGTGGCCGCCAGCCGCAGCGTGGTGCGCGACGCGCCGATCACCTTGCCCTGGAAACGCAGCGGTTTGCCCTGGAGCTCGGTCCACACCTTCTCCGCCGGAGCTCCGCCCACGCCCAGGATGAATTCGAACTCGGCAAAGTTCATCTCACGCACGGCCTTGCCATTCACCATCTGCTGGGCCAGCTCGGCCGGCGTAGGCGCAGGCTTGATGCTGAAGCCGGCAGGCGGCAGCGGGGTGCCCTTGGTCTGAGCCAGCAGTTCCGGCCAGCCTTCTTCACTGCCGTGGTAGTGGCGATAGCGCTTGCGGCCGAAGTCGGAGATCTGCTTCTCCGCCGGCGTGCCCGCCACCAGGTTGGCGGCCCGGGCAGTGAACCACAGTCCGTTCACATCATCCGGCGGATCGCTGGAAAGATAGGCCGTGGCTAGCGCGTAGACGTCGTTGACATCATTCGGATTGGCCTCCACGGCGGCACGAAGGTGCTGCTGGGCCAAGGCGTACTGCTTGTCTTGCATGGCCGCAAGACCGATGGCGCCGTGAAAAATGATCCCTGCCTGGGCCTTGAGAGTTTCAAAGTCGGCCAGTGGTTCGCCCTCCCGCGGCTTGGCAGTCTCGAGAGCATTCAGGCCCCGCTGCGCGAGCTGCTTGGCCTCCGCCAGATTCTGCTGCGGGTTCTGGTTCGCCTGGGCGGCGGCGCGCTTGGTGGAAACCAGCACCACCAGGCCCCGCAAGCTGTCCGGGTTCACCTGCAGGAGCCGGTTCGCCGTCTCTATGGCCTTGGCCTGGTTCTGGGTCTGGAAATAGGCTCCCAGCAATCCCAGCAGGGCGTCTTCCTTGGCCACGGTATTGGGGTACTGGATGAGGAAACCCTCCAGAGCGCTGATGCGCGCTTGTGGATCCTGCTGATTCAGAGCGCCGACATAGGCGTTGTACTCTGCGGGGTCTTTGATACTCTGGGCCCACGCCGGCTGGGGCATGCAGGCCAACAGACCCACCGCCAGAACCAGCGCAACTATCACGTGCGACTTCTTCATCGGTGCTCCTTCAGATTTGGGAAATGCAGCGACGGCTTCCGCCCTGGGCCCCGTCGCCGCAAGGGGATCCCGCGACTCGGGTCCAGGGAACCGGACCCGACCTGCCAGCCCGCCCCACTGGAACCTGCGCGGACCAGCCGCGGATGCGACATTATAGGAACCCGCCCCGTCAGGCGCAAGCAACATCAGCAAGCGCTCTCACGTAGTTAAGATGCTCCTCCCCCACGGGAAGATGGCCGGAGGCTTGTCCAGCCTCGCTCTTACAGTAAGCTATTGACACCACGAGAAGGACCGTCGCCATGAGCAACGAGGAGCCCCTCGCCGAGCAGGTTACCATCGTAACCGGAGGCGGCCGCGGCATCGGCGCGGCTATCGCACGCCGTTTGGCCTCGATGGGTGCGATTGCTGTGATTTGTGGCAGGTCGCGCGCCCCCCTGGAGGCCACCGCGGCGGCCATCCACGCAGCCGGTGGCCGTGCCCTCGCGCTCGAATGCGATGTGACCCAACTGGCGTCGGTGGAGGCCCTGGCCCGCCGAGTCGAGGCCGAGTTCGGCCGCGCGGACATCCTGGTGAACAACGCCGGCGTCGGCGGCTTCGGTCAGGCACTCCACGAGGTGAGCCCGGAGGAGTGGGACCGCATCCTGTCTACGAACCTGCGCGGCGTGTACCTCGCGATCCGTGCTTTCGCGCCGGCCATGATTCGCGCCCGCCGCGGCCACATCATCAACATCTCCTCGTTGGCGGCCAAGAACCCGCTGCCCAACGGCGCCGCGTATGCCGCTTCCAAATGGGGCCTGAACGGACTCAGCGTCTCCGTGGCAGAAGAGCTGCGTGGCTACGGCATCCGGGTGGCGCTGATCTGTCCCGGCTCGACCCACACCGAACTCGGGCCGCACCGGGGCAAGGACCCGGCCAAGCTGCTGCAGCCTGAGGACATCGCCCACGTCGTCGCCATGCTGGTGACGCAGGCTCCGCAAGCTTTCGCCAGCGAAGTGCACATTCGGCCGACTCACAAGCCCTGACCGGTCGCGTTTGTAAAACGACATGCCTGGGTGCTACCATCGAGATTCCACCTTATTTCCAGGAGGCAGTCATGGCGCAGGACAATGGTGGCAACAGCTTCATGTGGTTCGTTGCAGGACTCGGATTGGGCGCCCTGCTGGGCGTTCTGTATGCTCCGCGCTCCGGGGAGGAAACCCGCGAGTCGCTCCGTCTGAAGGCGGAGGAAGGGCGCGATTACCTGGCCACCCGCGGGCGGCAGGCGCGCCAGCAGGCTGAGCAGTGGGCCGATCGTGGGCGTGAAGCCGTCTCGCGGCAGAAGGAGCAGTTGAGCGCCGCGGTGGAGGCCGGCAAGCAGGCCTATCGTGAGAGCGTAACGGAAGGTGCGAGCAAGAAGTCGTCGTAGGCGGTGAATCGCCGGCTCAAGGGGCCGGCAGCAGGCGGAGAACATCCGCATGGATCAATCCACGCAGACACTCCTGATGCTGTTTGTGGCGGCGACATCGATCGCCGTCGTCATCCAGATGGGGATTCTCATCGGCTTGTTCCTGAGCGTCAGGCGCACCGCCACGCGCATCGATGGACTGGCCGATGAGATCCAGAAGCGGGGTCTACCGCTGCTCGATGGCGCCACGGCGATGCTGCAGGACATACGTCCCAACCTGGCGGCCATCACCGGCGACTTGGCGGCGGCGACGGCCACGTTGAAAACGCAAGCCGGACGTCTGGACGAACTGGCCGAAGACGCGGTGGACCGCACACGCCTGCAGGTGATCCGCGCCGACCAGTTGGTTTCCCGCGCCCTGGACAAAGTGGAAGAAACCACGGACCTCATGCATGACACGGTCATCTCGCCGGTGCGGCAACTGGCCGCGCTGGTGCAGGGACTGGGAGTCGGCATCGACGCGTTTTTCGGGCGCTCGCGACGCCCATCAACGCCCCGCGAAGCCGCGCGCGCCGCGCAAGAAGAAGAAATGTTTATCTAGATTGGCGCAATCAGGAACTACAAGAGCCTCCGCACAGCGGAGGCTCTCTTGTTGATTCAGGCGATCCAGCCGCCGCCCAGCACGACATCGCCGTCGTAGAATACCGCGGCCTGGCCGGGAGTAACGGCGCGCTGGGGCTCATCGAAAGCGACCTGTACGCCGCCTTCCCCGGAAGGCTCGATCCACGCGGGAGCCGGCTCGTGGCGGTGGCGGACCTTCACCGCGGCGCGCAGCCGGCGGGTGGGCTCAGCCAGCGCAATCCAGTTCACACCACGCCCTCGCAGTGTTTGAGAGTAGAGCTCGGTTTCGTTGCCTACGGTCACGCGGTGCGTCTGGCCATCCACGGAAAGCACATAGAGAGGCGACCCGGTGGCCACGCCTAGGCCCTTGCGCTGTCCCACCGTGAAGTGGTGGACACCGGCGTGATGTCCGAGCACGGTGCCGTCTGGCGTCACCAGCTCGCCCGCGGAGTCAGGCAGCGACTGGCCCTGCTCCTGAAGGTAGGCTTCGAGGAACAGCTTGTAGTCGCCGCCGGGAACGAAGCAGATCTCCTGCGAATCGGGCTTGTTGGCGGCAGCCAGGCCGTGACATCGCGCCAGTTCACGAACTTCGGTCTTGCGCAAACCGCCCAGCGGGAACCGGGTGCGGCTCAACTGTTCCTGGGTCAGGCCGAAGAGGAAGTAACTCTGGTCGCGGGTCTCGTCCACTCCGCGGCGCAGCAGCCAGCGCCCGCTGGCGGAATCGAACTCGATCCGCGCGTAGTGGCCGGTGGCCAGCGAGTCGGCCCCGATCTGCCGGGCCGTAATGAGCAACTGATCGAACTTCAGATGGTTGTTGCACAGGCTGCAAGGGATGGGTGTGCGGCCGGCCAGGTACTCGTGCACGAAGGGTCGGACGACGTCACGCTCGAAGCGGGCCTGCTGGTTGACGACGTAATGCGGGATACCCAGGTCCTCGGCAACCCGCCGCGCGTCATGCACATCCTCGATGGAACAGCAGCGGCCGTGCACAGCTTCGGGCATTCCTGGATGTCCTGACAGACGGCGCTGGTCCCAGAGCTGCATGGTGAGCCCGACGACGGAATGCCCCTCGTCGCGCAGCAGGGCCGCGACCGTCGAGGAATCAACCCCGCCCGACATGGCGACGGCGATGGTGGAGGCAGCCATAAGAGCAATAAGCGATAAGCACTCAGCAGTCAGCACCAGCTACATCGATGATTCTAATTCGCCCCAAGGCGCGAAAGAGCGCGCCTAGGTGCCGACGGTCGCCCGGCGCTTCTGGTAGACGGGCGAGAGATCACGCAGCCGCGCCAGCGCTTCCGGCAGGACAGACAGTGCGAAGTCCACGTCTTCGGCGGTGTTCTGTTTCCCCAGGCTGAAGCGCATGCTGGCACGCGCCCGCTCGGGCGAAACCCCCATGGCCGTGAGGACGTGGGAGGGCTCGACGGCGCCCGAGGAACACGCCGCTCCGGTGGAAACGGCCAGGCCCTTGAGGTCCAACGCAATCACCAGGGCCTCGCCCTCGATCCAATCGAAGAAGACGTTGGTCGTAGTGGGGACACGCGGCGCACCAGCGCCATTGACACCCACGCCCTCGAACTCCTCGAGGACCGCAGTCTCCAGGCGGTCACGAAGACCCTGGAGGCGCGCGATCTCGCCGTTGCTTAGGCCGTCGCGCCCCAGCTCCGCAGCCCGGCCCAAGGCGACGATGCCGGGGACATTCTCGGTGCCGGCGCGGCGTCCGCGCTCGTGATTGCCTCCGTAAAACAGCGGGCGCAGCAGCGTCCCACGGCGCACGTAGAGCGCTCCGGTTCCCTGCGGGGCATGCATCTTGTGGCCGGAAATGGTGAGCAAGTCACAGCCGATGCGCTCCACATCGATGGGTACTTTGCCGGCTGCCTGGACAGCATCGGTATGGAAGTAGACATCGGCTTCGGCGGCGACACGGCCAATCTCCTCCACCGGTTGTACGGCACCGGTTTCGTTGTTGGCCGTCATGATGGAGATGAGCTTGGTATTCGGCCGGAGGGCCCTCCGCACGTCTTCGGGGTCCACCAGCCCGCGGCCATCCACGGGAGCGAAGCTGACTTCGCAGCCGCGCTGCTCCAGTTGCTTGGCTGCATTGAGAACGGCGTGGTGCT
>DATIGQ010000048.1 GCA_035454605.1 Terriglobales bacterium | reverse complement strand
GCGACCTGGATGGGGATGTCGTTTTCGAGGAAGCGCAACTGCTCCAGGCGCTCGCCGCGTTCCAGCGGCGACTCTGGCAACGCGCAGAAGCGGTCGAGCGCCGCGCGCCGGTAGGCATAGACCCCCAGGTGCTTGAAGTAGCGGACGGCTCCCGAGGCGTCGCGGTCGTGCGGAACCGGGGAGCGGGAAAAATAGAGCGCCCGCCCCGCGAGATCGGTGACCACCTTCACAGCATTGGGATTGTTGATGTCCGCCGCAGCGCACGGCGTCTTCAGCGTCGCCACCAGCACCTTCGGGTCGCGCATGGTAGCGAGCAGCAGGTCGATGTGTGCGGGTTGTAATAACGGCTCGTCACCCTGGACGTTGACGTAGACGTCGGCCGCCACCGCATGCGCCACTTCGTGCACGCGCTCGGTGCCCGACCGATGCTTCGCCGAGGTCATGCGCCCCGTCCATCCTTGGGTACGGCACAGGGCCAGCACTTCCTCGGAGTCCGTCGCCACAATGACTTCTCGCAGGCCCCGGCAGGCGCGCGCCGCCTCCACCACCCAGGCCAGCAGCGGCCGTCCCGCCACCGCGCGCAGCACCTTGCGCGGCAGCCGGGTAGAGGCCAGTCGCGCCGGGATGACGGCGATCGCGTCCAGAATCGTTCCTCCGTGGCCCTGATGTTAGCATCGCAACCGGCTTGGCACTGCTGGTTTGACACCCCTCAGGCGCACTCTTAGAATCGTTTCTGGGCCGCTGTTTGAGCCAGCCCTCCTTGACTTCGGCCCTCTTCCCGCAAGGCGCGGCAACTCTTTTGCCAGCAAGCGTGACCAGGATGGCGGTGTAGCTCAGGTGGTTAGAGCGAGGGTCTCATAATCCCTAGGTCGTTGGTTCGAGTCCAACCGCCGCCACCAGATTGTGTTGCGCTTTTCTACCGCGTTACTAGCGGACACGTGCGTTCTGCCCGTGCGCTACTCACTCACGGCTTGCTCGCGGCGTTTCTTGGGAATCTCGACATAGAGGCCCCAGGTTCCATTGGGACTGGTGCCGTTGAACGTCGACCGCGACTGGCGGGCTGATACTACGGAAGATTTCACCGGCGCGGCGGACTCAACCCCGCACGGTGAGCACCGGGCAGAGCGCCTCGCGCACGACGTGATAGGCAGGCGTGTCTGGGCGATGACCCGCGAGGGGCGCCAGATGATGCACACCCAGCACGATCAGGTCGGCGCCGCGCTCGTTGGCGAACTTCAGAATGCCTTCGGCGGGAGTTCCGGTCTCCACCGCATACTGCAGCTGCAAGCCCTGCCCCTCGCCGTGTGGGACCAGATCCTCCAACCGGCGCAGCACTTCTCCGCGATACTGAGGAGACCCGTCCGCGAAATCGATGACATGCAGCAGACTGAGAGAAGCCTGGCTCTCGCGGGCAAGATGGATCGCCCAGGGCAGGGCAGGGAGTGACTCCGGGCCAAAGTCGGTGGCGAAGACGATGCGCTGGAACTGGGTGCGGGGACCGGCGGTTTCCGCCAGGCGGGGTCCGACGCTCAGCACCGGGCAGGGTGCGCGGCGCAAGGCCTGCTCGGTCACCGAACCCAGAAGCAGCTTGCCCAGTCCGGTGCGTCCGCGCGTGCCGAGCACCAGCAGGTCGATGGAGTTTTCCTGGATCATGCGCGCCAGTGTGTCCCATGTGGCGCCCGTGCCCACCAGCACCTCGGGCGCCGTGTCCTCGAAAATCCCGGAGCGCACCAGCGCGTTCAACTGAGCCCGTGGCTGTTGTGCGGGGTCGGGGTCGGCCGCGGGCACTCCCGCTGCCGCGAAAGCGTTAGGCGACTGAACGTGAGCAAGGAAGATCTTGCTGCTGAGCTGGTGTGCCAGTGCCAGGGCATGGTGTAATGCGGCATCGGAGCCGGCCGAGAAATCCGTAGCCACAAGCACGTTGCGAATCTGGACGCCGGTCGCAGTATTCATCTTCCACCGCCGGGCAAGACTGTGGGAAGGAGTTGCTCGTCCCTTACCACCGTCCTCTGGTCAGGGGGTGCAGAAGATCTTGGGGACGTCCGCAACGCCTTCCCGCTAGTTTCAGTTTCAAGCGTCGCCTCATTGCATGCCGTGACCGTGGTCACTTCGCGGTGTGACTGCCATCACGCCGCCATTCCGGGCGCGGTGATAGGGTGACTTCAGAAGAAGAACGGAGGTGCTGTCATGGCTTTCTATGACCGCGCCGACGCCGGCCGACAGCTGGCCTCCCGCCTAAGCAAGTATCGCAATCGTCCTGGAGTTTTGGTGCTCGCCTTGCCACGGGGAGGAGTGCCGGTAGGCTTCGAGGTGGCGGCCGCGCTGGAAGCGCCGCTCGACGTGTTTCTGGTGCGAAAGCTTGGCGTGCCGTTTCAGCCGGAGCTGGCCATGGGAGCCCTCGCTAGCGGTGGCACGCGTGTCCTCAACCCGCTGGTCACGGAGGCGCTCGCCCTTGCGCCGGAGATCATGGAGTCGGTAGTTGCTCGCGAACAGGCTGAATTGGAACGGCGCGAGCGGGTGTACCGGTCGGGCCGGCCGGCGCCTGAGGTCAAAGGCAAGACGGTCATCCTGGTGGACGACGGCATCGCAACCGGATCGACCATGCGCGCTGCGGTCCTGGCGCTGCGGGAGCAAGCGGCCAAGGAGATCGTGGTGGCTGTACCGGTGGCGCCTCAATCGGCTGTGGCCGAACTGAGCAGCCTGGCGGATGAACTGGTCTGTGTTCTGGAGCCCCTGGAATTTCTCGCCATCGGCGAGTGGTACCAGGACTTTGCACAGCTCACGGACCAGGAGGTGAACCGGTTGCTGCAGCAAGCGGCTCAGCCGGTGACGCGTGTCGGCTGAGAACCGCCCAATCAAGCGAGGAGGAATCATGAATCTCTGGAAGAGTCACAGTCTGATGTTTCTGTTCGGTTTCGGGATCGGAGCCGGATTGATGTTCCTGCTGGATCCCGAGCGCGGGCGTCATCGTCGCGCCGTGTTGCGGGAGAAGACGGTCGGGACGCTGGAGGAGATCGAGAACAAGGCTGCGGAAACCGCGTCGGGCGTGGTGAAGCGCGCCCGGGGCCTGGCGGTGGAAGCGAGGAGGGCGCTATGAGCCCGCGAGGATACTCGCTCTTGCTGGGCGGGCTGGGCCTGGGAGCGGGCTTGATGTACCTCTTCGACCCGGACCGCGGGCGCCGGCGCCGGGCGCACCTTCGTGACCGCGCCGCTGGCGTCGTTCACGATGCAGAGCAGGCCGCAGGCAAGACGGCGCGCGACCTGGCGCATCGTGGCCAGGGGCTGCTGGCTCAGGCACGCTCTTGCTTCGAGCACGAGGCAGCGGTGGAGCCAGACGTGCTCGAGCGGCGCGTCCGCAGCGAGATCGGGCGCGTAGTCTCACATCCCGGGTCGATCGACGTCACCTGCTACGACGGCAGCGTGGTGCTCATGGGCCTGATTCTGGAGAAAGAGCTCCATCCGCTATTGGACGCCGTGCGCAAGGTCAAGGGGGTAAAGTGCACCACCGACTGGCTTTGCGAAGTGCCGACCGCGGAACACATCTCGGCACTGCAGGGAGGAGTGCCGCGGACGGGCCGCCGCTTCGAGCTCGTGCAAGAGAACTGGTCACCGGCCACGCGCTTGCTGGCGGGCGTTGCGGGCGGCCTGCTTGCCTCTTGGGGCGCGCCACGCCGCGATCTTGCAGGCCTGGCGAGCACGACTGCAGGCGTAGCTCTGCTGGCGCGCGCCTGGACGAACGCCGATCTCCGCCGGCTGATCGGCGTCGGCCGCCATGCCGCGCCCATTGCGCTGCAAAAAACCCTGCGCATTGATGCGCCGGTAGCCGATCTGTTCGAGTTCTGGCGAAACCCGGAGAACTACCCACGGGTGTTCGCGCATGTGCGCGAAGTCAAGAAGGTGGGTGAGAACCTGTACCGCTGGAGCGTTGCCGGACCGGCTGGCACCCAAGTCGGCTGGGAGGGGACGATCACCCGCACGGTGCCCAATGAACTGCTGGAGTTCCGCAGCGTGGCCGGATCGCTGATTGAAAATGCCGGAGTGGTGCGCCTGGATCCCAACTATGACGGCAGCACGCGCCTGCACATCCGCATGTTCTACCAGCCGCCCGCCGGTCTGGTGGGCCATTGGATCGCCGAACTGTTCGGAGCCGATCCCAAGAGCGCGCTGGACGAGGATCTGGCGCGCCTGAAGTCGCTGTTTGAGCGCGGCAAGACGCGCGCGCACGGAGAGACCGTCACCCGGCAGGATTTTCCAACGCCGCTCAAGAAGGCAGTGGGAGCAGGCCCCATGGATCTGATAGCCAGCACCTAGCGAAGAAAGCGAGGATGCGCATGAACGCCGTGAAGGAAACCTCTACGGGGCCCACGGGGTCGGAGACGCTGACCCGCGAGGTGCCGCGTCAGGAGTGGCCAGCCTTTTTCCAAATGTTCAGCCGTCAGCACCAGGCATGGCTGGTGACGGTGGAGTTGTTCGGGCGGGAGATCGGAGCACAGGTCGAAGTACAAGACCGCCCCTTGGGCGGCATCACTGCCGAATTGCGCCGGGACAGGGGCGACTCGATCGTGCTCTCGTTCGGCACCATTCCCAGCGACTTGACGCACATCGTCCGCCGTCCCACGCGGGTGTGGCTGAAGCAGACCATCAGCGGCGCCGATCAGGCCCTGGAGATCGAATGTGAGAGCGGGCCTACTACACTGGTTCGCTTTCGGTCGCCGATGCTGCTGGAAACGGTGGACGACTTCCTGGCCTGGGGACAATGAAACGAGGGGGCGACGGAGACCACATCGCGCCCCCGCCGGAGAGGAAGGACCCCCATGGACACCGGCAACCGAGCGCAGCCGATTCCGAGCCGCGTCGTGCGCGTTCCGGCGGGGCGCGCGCTCCTCGAAAGCAATCTGAACCTTCCCCCGGACGCCGCCGGCATCGTGCTGTTCGTGCACGGCAGTGGCAGCAGCCGCTACAGCCCTCGCAACCGCTACGTCGCGGAGTTCCTCAACCGGGCCCGGCTGGCAACCCTGCTCTTGGACCTGCTGACGCCGGAAGAGGAAGCGGTGGACCAATATTCCGCAGAATTGCGCTTCGATATTCCTATGCTCTCGCGGCGCGTAGTCGAGGCCATCGAGTGGACCCTGCGGCATCCGGAAACGCGCTGGCTGCGGGTGGGCTGCTTTGGCGCCAGCACGGGAGCGGCGGCCGCATTGGTGGCGGCGGCGGAGTTGCCCGAAGCGGTGCAAGCCGTGGTGTCGCGCGGCGGCCGTCCCGACCTTGCCGGCCCAGCGCTGGACCATGTCCGAACTCCCACCTTGCTGATCGTTGGAAGCGCCGATCCAGAGGTGCTCGAACTGAATCGTCAGGCCATGGCGCGGCTCAAGGGGGTGAAGGAACTCAAGGTGGTTCCGCGCGCAACCCACCTCTTTGAGGAGCCCGGCGCTCTTGAGACCGTGGCCGGGATGGCGCGCGACTGGTTCTTGCAGCACCTGGCTGGCGCCGGCCGCCAGGCCGCCTGAATTCTGGGCGGGAAAGGAGTCTGCGATGAAACGCCGCAGGGAAACCGGAGAAGCCCTGGCAACCGTACAGGCGGGAAAAGCGGCGGTCCGCCGTCCTGCGCGTCCCACGCCGCCGGTGCGCAACCGCCGGGTTCACAAGCAGAGTAGAAACATACCGGCGGTCGAGCGGCGTGCCGGTTTTCGAAGCTGAAGGTAACGCCATCATGCTGGAAGCCTTGGTCATCATCGCCGCGCTGGGCGGGCTGGAATTGATTCTGTGGATTGCGGACCATCGCCGCCAGAAGAAGCAGATCGACCTTCTGGAAGCCATCTGGACCGAACTGGCGCTGCGCAACGCGGCGGAGGAGACGGCGCATCCCACGGAGAAGGAACTGGAGAAGAAATGAGAGCGTGGCTCGGGGCTGCCGTGCTCGCGGCCATGGTGCTGGATGCCTGGACCAAGGGCGCGGGCAACCTGACGGAAATGCTGTGGGCCTGCCACTGGGCCTCTGCCGCAATCGCCCTGGGCTTGCTGGCAGATTCGCGCACTGCGGTCGCCGCCGGGCTGTTATTCCATCTTGCGCTCGGCATCCCGACCTGGCTGCTGGGAATCCTTTTCAGCGGTGAGGTCTATCCCACTTCCGTACTGGTGCATTCGGCGCCCGCGGTGGCCGCGATCGTGTATCTGCGCGGGCTTCGCGTGTGGCCACGCTATGCGTGGTGGTGGGCCTGGATCATGCATCCCGCGGCCATCGTCGTGAGCGAGCGCTTTGCGCGGCCGGAACTGAATGTGAATATGGCCCACGAGCCGTGGCCGCCATTGGCCCACTTGTTCCCCAACCTTCATTTCTTCCACCTCGCCGTCATTTCTCTATCCTTACTCATAGTGCTGCTGATGAACCGCCCGATTGATCGCTGGTTGGCGGAAAGGGAAGTCTCGCAGCGGCTGGCGGTAGGTTGGCCAGGGTCGGCGCACATCCCTCCGGCGCGCGCTGCTGCTCATCATCAACGTAGAAATAGGAAGAGACCCGTTGCCCGGGTTTCCTAACTGCCGCTAGCTGGAACAGAGGTTCCTGCGGTCGC
Organism: Terriglobales bacterium; assembly: GCA_035454605.1. NCBI lineage: Bacteria > Pseudomonadati > Acidobacteriota > Terriglobia > Terriglobales > Terriglobales bacterium. The sequence continues at coordinate 30,821 of DATIGQ010000048.1, read as the reverse complement.
GCCTCGTGGACGTAAAGAGCAACTCTGGGCGTCGCTTAATGAAAAGGTGGGGAGAAAATAATAAGGGCCGCGGCTTTGGTTATGCTCTAGCCGTCAGCTCCTGCGAGGGAGCCAACAGCGTGGACGCATGCACCACCACGGCCCTCGATGCAATCACCGCTTTCGCGGTCCCGGACCCCAACGCGCCCTCGCAGGCGCTGTCGGTTTTTTCAGGTCCAGTTGCCCAGCGGGTTGCCCCGCCCGACTGATCACCCAGCTTACTTCGGACTGGCGACTGTTTTGGAAGCCAACCCTTTCAGCCGTCGACGGGGCCCAAGGTAAATTTCGCACGTTTCTTTGTCAACGCCCGATTTTGGTGCAACTGTGGAAAACTCGGACGCTGGGCGTGGAGGCTCCGGTGCCGCAGTTCATCACGCCGATGGAGGGCTTTCCACAGAGGAACCACACAAAGCCCTTGACGGTCAGTACATTTCTGCCGCATTTTGTTTGGAACAAACTGCACATGTCCAATCTCGTCGCCTACGTGGACGGAGGTTCGCACGGGAATCCCGGGCCCTCGGGTATTGGGGTAGTGATCGAAGGTTCAGCCGAAGGCACGATCCGCATCGCCCGCTGGATCGGCCGCCAGGACAACAACGTCGCCGAGTACATGGCCCTGCTGGAAGCCTTGCAACTCGCCGTCAACCTTAAGGCCCGGACGCTCCGTGTCTATTCCGACTCAGAAGTCGTGGTCCGGCAGATGCGGGGAGAATACGCGTGCCTGAGCTCACGGCTCTATTCCCTGAACTGGACATGCCGCAAGCTGGCTCGCTTCCTGGATTTCTCTATCGCGCACGTGCCCCGCGAGCACAACGCCGAGGCCAACCACCTGGCGCTCTCCGCCGTGCGCGCACAGTCACAATAGCTGCATTCCGCCGTCCCCTCCTAGCGCGCTGCACTACTGTCTGACAGCCGTCCTGCAGCCCATTACCTCAATGCCTGATAGTCAGCACCGGGCAGGGAGCTTCCAGCAACACCTTGTGCGCTGTGCCGCCGCCCATGTGCGTGGCCACACCCGTGAACGCCGTGTGGCGCGCACCCATCACAATGAGGTCCGCGCCCTGCTCCAGCGCCTGCTCCACGATCTTTTCCGCGGGGTCGCCGAATGCCACCAGCGGCTTGCACCACAGTTCGGTACCGCACTGCGGGACCATCTCCTGCAGGCGCTGCCGGGCTGCTGCTTCGGCCATGTGGCGGTCGAAGGAGAAGCTCTTGCCGTTGGGCTCCACATGCAGCAGCGTGAGGTGCGCCTGGAATTCCTGCGCCAGGGAAACGGCGTAGGGAACTACCTGGTCCCCTGCGCTTGAGAGGTCGGTGGCGAACAGGATGCGCTTTAGCGTGAGCGCCTTCTCTGGTTCACTGCACACCTTCGGGCCGATGGTCAAAACCGGGCAGGGTGAAGTACGGAACACGTATTCCGCCACCGAGCCCAGGATCAGGCGCTCGAATCCCTTCCGTCCGTGTGTACCCAGAACGATGAGGTCGATATCCCGCTCCTGCATCACCTTCCAGAGCACGGCCGAGACTTCGCCTTCACCCAGGACGGTTGCGTAGGGGATGCCGCCCAGCAGCGGTGACTGCGCCAGCGCGGCCATGTCGGCTTCCGCCTGTTCGCGAACCCGGTCGTAGGAAACGGGAGCCCGCGGCGGACCCAGGACGTAGCCCTCCGGCGGCGCCATCAGGAAGGCTTCCGGCAGCATGACATGGGTGACGTGCAGCTTGGAGCCGTAGCGCCGCGCCAGCGCGGTGGCGTAGTGCAGCGCCTTCTCCGAGCAGGTGGAAAAATCAGTGGCAAACAGAATGTTCTTGAGTGCAATCTGCGTCTTGGAATCGAGGACTTGCATGGCTGCCTCCGTTCAGCGCAGCCCGGCCATCTCTTGCAGCCGACGCCAGTTCTCCAGCCGGTCCTGCTGCGCCAGTAAAAGTTGTTCATCGGGCCGGCCTTCGGCGTCGAAGTGACGCGCAAAGCGGCCCTCGGTACGCGCGAAACTCACAAAGTTGAACGGCTGATCCGTCTTGGGGTCCGTGGGCCAGTCTTCCTTCATGGCCGGATTGCCGCGCAGGCTTAACCGCTCGCGAATGCGCTCGCCACTGCGCGGGTCATGCATCAGCAGCGGGAAGGCACGCGATTCCACCGCCATCTTGGCGTGGGTCATAGCCTGATCGTCCGGCACACCGTGCTCCGGCTGGCAGGTGGCGTAGGCAATCACCACGGCCGGACCGGGAAACTCGTTCGCCGCCATCACCGCTTTGTAGAAATGATTCAAGTGGGCGGGCGTACTCTGGGCGACGAACACGTTGGGATGCGCCAGCAACACCTGCGCCAGTTCCTTGCGACGCTCCCGCTTGCCCGGCTGTGCTTTGCCCACGGCCGCCATCTTGGCGTCCTGGCTGGTGAAGGTCGCCGTCGAAGTCTGCCCGCCGGTGTTGGAGTAGACCTGGGTGTCGAGCACCAGCACCTTGATGTCCATGCCGGAGCTCAGCATGCGCGAGAGGGATTGCAATCCGATATCGAACATGGCGCCATCCCCGCCCACTACCCACAAGCGACGCTTGTGATGACCTTCCTGGTCCCAGCGCAGGCGGACGCCCATGGCGTCTGCGGGAGCGTTCTCAAACAACGAGTTGGTCCAGGGAACGGCGAACGGATTGAACGGGTAGGTGGAGCCGTACACCGTGTTGCAGCCGGTGGCCGCCACGATGCCGATCTGGTCCGCTCCGTACACGAAACCCGTGGCGGCCAGCATCAGCCGCAGAGCCGTGGCTTCGCCGCATCCCATGCAGGAACCCGCGCCGCCGGCGTAGAGCAGCGCGCGCGAGGCCAGCATCATGTCGCCCAGCGCCTTCTCGTTGAGCAAGCGTGCGGGCGTCTCCGGCAGCGCGTGGTAGAGGTCCATCGCCAGATCGTAGGACTCGATCGCGAGGTCCTGCTTGGGTGACATGCGCAGGGCGTCGTGCGAGCCGCAGGCCACGACGCACTCCCCGCATCCCTTGCACTTGTCGGGATCGACGAAGATGGCGAACAGGCCGCCTTGCTCGCCGCGCTTCTGCGGCAGCTCGAAGTACTTGCTGGTCTGGACGAAGCGGGCGCGCAAATCGCTGCGCAGGTCCGGACGTTCCACCCGCGCCAGCTTTTCCTCCAATGCGGACGGCAGCACTGCCTTGGCCAGGATGGCCGTGTCCGGACACTGGTTGACGCAGTCCATGCAGCCCACGCAGTTCGCGGCGGTCAGCACGGGAATCTCCGGCGCCAGGTTACGGAAACTGCGCAGGACGGCGCTGGAGGGCGGCATGAAACTGCGCGCCACGTACTCATCGGCTTCCAGATCCTGCTCGCGCCCGCGGTTGTAGCCGGCTACCACGCGGTCACAGAACTCGGGCGCCACCACGTCCGGCGCGGACGGGCAGCGCCACTGGGGGTGATGCACGGGAAGCGCGGCGGCGGCGGTTTCCTTGTCTTCTGCCGGAGGCACGACTTCGACCACTTCGCGATATCCGCGGCTGGCTGCCGCCAGGTTGTCGGCCACCACTTTCTCGCCCCGCTTGCCGAAGTATTTTTCCATTGGGCGGCGCAGTGCGGTGATCAATTGTTCCTCGGTCAGCCCGGCGTCCTCGCGGAACGGCGTCAGGCGCAGAAATGCGCCCAGCAGCACGATGCCCTGCATGCGCACCTGCAGGTCAGCGCGGCTGGCGGATTCGCGCGCGATGCGCAGCGCGTCCAGCGCGTAGAGCTTCAGTCCGCGCTCACGGATGGTGCGGCGTGTCTCCGCCGGCAACCAGCGCCACACTTCATCCGGCGGAAGGCTGGACTGCACCAGCACTGTGCCGCCCCTCTGCAATCCCGCCAACGGGTCCGAGTTCAGGAACGCGTTCTGGTCCTGGATGGCGACGAACTCCACCGTGTTCAGCTCGGCGTGCAGCCGGATGGGCTGGTTGGCCAGGGTGAGGAAATAGTTGGTCGGCAGACCCTTTTTCTCCGAGCCGTACTTGGGGAAAGCCTGTGCATACACCCCAAAAAGCTCGGAGGCTACCGAGGCCAGCACCTTGTTCGTGGTCACCGATCCGAAGCCGCCGACGGAGTGGCCACGCAACGAGTACGAACCCGCCGGTCGCACGTCCGGGTCGGCGGTCACTTCCAGCGCATCCGGATGCCTGACACCCAGCACGAAGCGGCGGCGCGGGTCGCGTTCGACCATGGCTTCGACGGCAGCCACAAAATGTCCCGGACGGATGTCGCGGCCCCCCAGTCCGGCGACGCCGGAATAAGCCAAGGGCATGGGCAGGCGGGCGAATTCACCGGCGCCCATCTGCGCGTCTGCCAAGGCCGCCTTGATCTCCGCGGTGAGGGGATTGGATTCCGCCAGCGGAATGTCGGCGCGCTCGATCACGGCAAAGGCGCTGCATGGGAAGAGCAGTTCGGCGAGTTCGCGGGCGGGAAAAGGACGAAAGCTGACCACGGTGATCGCTCCCACACGCAGCCCGCGGCTCCGCAGGTGATCGACGGTGGCTTCGGCGGTCTCCATCATCGAGCCCATGCCGACCAGCGCGTACTCCGCGTCGTCCATGCGGTAGGGCTGGACGAACCCGTACTCGCGTCCCGTCAGGTTCGAGTACTCACGCATGGCCGCAGCCAGCTCCGGAGCCACCCGTTCGTAGAAGGAGCGCTGTGCCACCTTGCCCTTCATGTAGCTGTCCTGGTTCTGTACCGGGCCGCTCAGCAGCGGATGCAGCGGGTCGAAGAGATTGCGTACGCGCGTTGCCGGCGCGCCCACGAACTCGCGCATCAGTTCCGGCTCAGGCAGGTTCACGGTCTCCAGGGTGTGCGTGGTAAGGAAACCGTCCTGCACGTTCAGGAAGGGAGTCTCGCTGGCTTCCGCGACGCGGCGCGCGATCAAGGCCAGGTCGGCGGCTTCCTGGGCGTTACGCCCGAAGAGCATGCCCCAGCCGCAATCGGCCACGCCCATGACGTCGTCGTGCCCGCAGTGCACATTCAACGAATGCGAAGTCAACGCCCGCGCTCCGATGTGGAACACGACCGGCAGTCGCTTCCCGGCGATGACGTACAACACCTCCTTCATGAGGATCAGGCCCTGGCCGGAGGTGAAATTGGCCACCCGCCCGCCCGCCAGCGCAAAGCCCTCGCAAGCCGTCGCCGAGCTGTGCTCGGACTCGGGCTCCAGAAACTGCAGGGGCTCATTCCAAAGGTTCTTGGTGCCGTTGGCGAATTCCTGGGCGAATCCGTCCCCCATGGGGGTGGAGGGGGTGATGGGATAGGCGCATGCCCCCTGGGAGATGTGCGACTCCACCCAAACCACCGCTCCCGAGCCATCCGCGGTCGTGCGAATGCCCGGGTAAGGCGGCTCTGTTTTGGGGGATGGGGGTCGTGGGAGGATGACTTCCTTCAGCAGCGACATACGGCGTCTCCGATCTCGAGCAACGATCACCCCCAGCGTACGGCGCCAGGAGGGAAGGACACCGTGATAAGAGTCACAGCAGGGTGTGATTCGCGTTACACGAGCGCTTTGCGGCCGTTTATCACCCCCGCCCGTGACACCAATCACAGACGCTCGTACGTTCCGGTGGTCGAATCAAGGCAGCGAAGGGAGGTGTGCTGTGACCCTCGCGAACCTTCTTCTGATCGGCGCCCTTACCCTGGGTGGCCTACTGGTCCTGTTGCGCCTGGTGCTGGCCGTGCGGTCCTATCGCCGATTCCGCGGCAAGATGCTGATCACCTGTCCCGAGAGCAAGACGCCGGAAGCCGTCGATGTGCAGGCCGGCCGTGTCGCCTTGACCGCCCTCGTCGGTACCCCGCACCTGCGCCTGAAGGACTGCACTCGCTGGCCGGAACGCGCCGATTGCGGCCAGGACTGCCTCACCCAGGTGGCCGACCACCCCCAGGACTGCCTGGTACGGAACATCGTGGCGGGCTGGTATGAAGGTAAGGACTGCGCCTTCTGCGGAAAGTCCATCGCTACCATCGACTGGCTCAAACAGCGGCCCGCATTGCTCGCTCCCGACCGTCGTACCGTGCAGTGGGACGAGGTCCACCCCGAGCGTTTGCCGGAAGTCCTAGCCACTCACCAGCCGGTATGCTGGAACTGCCACATCGCAGAGTCGTTCCGACGCGAGCACTCGGAGCGCGTCGTGGACCGCCCGCCGCACGACACGACTTACGTAGCTTGATGGCTGTCAGTCACATCCGCTGGTGACATTAGTCACAGCCTCCTGCGACCCGCGCTTTTATAAATAGTCCCAAGCCAAACGGGGGCGTGAGCCAGCGGCTTTTCTCCCGCAGCATGGTCCAGCGCTCCCCAGCAGGGCCGGTAGTTGCGGCCCGGGAGAAGCGCGCCATGGCAACCTCGGCTTCTGCATATCAGGGCAACTGGGTTCCCAGCACTTGCGGCATGTGTCTGCACGGCTGCGGCATCAAGGTGCTGGTGAAGGACGGTGTCGCGCTCAAGATCGAGGGCGACCCCACCAATCCCGACAACCTCGGCAAGCTGTGTCCCAAGGGCAACGCCGGGTTGTCGCGCCTTTATGACTCGGCGCGCGTCCTTCACCCCATGAAGCGCACCAATCCCAAAAAGGGACCGGGCGAGGATCCCGGCTGGGTCAAGATCTCCTGGGAAGAAGCCTTCGAGATCACCGCCCGCGAACTGGGCAAGATCCGCGCCGACGACCCGCGCAAGCTGCTGTGCGCCATCGGTGACTTTCAGCGCATCCTGCTCTGGGGATGGCCGGCAGTGTTCGGCTCGCCCAATTTCTTCACCTCGCTGGGGAACTACTGCGGCGGCTCCTACCACCCGGTCAACGGATCCGTGGATGGTTCTTTCGCCGCCATCAACGACTACGAGCGCTGCAACTACTGGATCCAGATCGGCTCCGGCGACGGTTTCTCCTCACACCTGCACGTTTCCGGCAGCTCCAAGCGCATGGCCGACGCCCGCATGCGCGGCATGAGGCTGGTAGTGCTCGACCCGCGCAACTCGGTGGCGGCCGCCAAGGCCAACGAGTGGGTTCCCATTCTGCCGGGCACGGACCGCGCCTTTGTGCTGGGCATGGCGCACGTGCTGATTCACGAACTGAACCGCTTCGACCGCGAATTCCTGCGCGACCGCACGAACGCGCCGTATCTGGTGCAGGACGATGGCCACCTTTTCCGCGGCGAGGACGGCAAGGCCCAGGTCTGGGACACGCGCATCGGCGCCCCCGCAGCCTGGGACTTTGTTCCTCCGGAAGCCATGACGCTCGAAGGGGTGTTCCTGGTGGATGGCCGTCGCTATCGCACCGGCTTTCAACTCTGGAAGAACATCCTGGTGAACTACACCCCCGAGCGCATGAGCGAGGTCACCACCGTGCCGGCGGCTACCATCCGCCGCATCGCCCGCGAGTTCGTGGACGCGGCCCAGATCGGCTCGACCATCGAGATCGAAGGCAAGACGTATCCCTTCCGCCCGGCGGCGCTCAACTACTACCGCGGCTCGCAATCGCACGCCAACGGCCTGTTCGACAACCTGACCTACAAAATGTTCAACATGCTGGTGGGCAATCTGGATGTCCCGGGAGGCCACCTGGGCGTGCCGCTGGACCATCGCGGTTTCTTCGTCAGCCCGGGCGAGGACGGCATGCTGAAGCCGGAGCCGCATCAGCTCCACCCGGCCCCGCCGTTCAAGTACCCGCCGGACTCGACGCACCTGATGGAGTGGTTCCCCATCGGCTTCGACGCCGGCCAGCTCAATACCGAAACCTTGCTGGAGCCGGAGCGGTTCGGCCTGCAGTACCACCCCGAGGCCATGCTGCTGTATCACTCCAACCCGCTGTGGAACATGCCCGAGACAGACAAGGTGGAGCGGATCATGCGTCGCATGAAGTTCGTGGTCGCTATCGACATCCACCGCACTGAATCTACCGAGTGGGCCGACATCTTCCTGCCCGACCAGACGTTCCTGGAGTCCACACTGCTGAATTGCCTGGAGCCGCCGGTCGTGACCGGGCACTCCGTGCGCCAGCCCGTGGTCCAGCCGCTGGGTGACACCAAGGACGCCTACGAGATCCTCACCGAACTGGCGGAGCGCCTGGGCTTCCGCGACGACTGGAACGACCTGCTCAACGTGGTCTGCGGCTTCACCCAGAAGCCGCAATACCTGCTCGACCCCGAGCAGCGCTACAGCGTCGAGGAACTTTGGGACCGCTACGCGCGCTCCATCTATGGCGACGACCGCGGCCTGGAATGGTTCAAGCAGAACGGCCACGCCGTCCGTCCTCGCACCGCCGATGAGACCTTCATGCCATACGGCAATCTGCGCGTGCCTTTCTACTTCGAGTTCATCCAGCGCACGGGCGAAGACCTGCGCAAGAAGATGGAAGAGGCCGGCATCAAGGATTGGCCGTTCGACAACTACAAGTCCCTGCCCTTCTGGAAACCGTCGCCGGTCATCGAGGACGGCGCCCGCGGCTATCCCTTCTACGCCATCACCTTCAAGGAGGTGCTGCACACCTTCGCCGACACCATGGTGATGCCCTGGCTCACCGAGGTCAGCGAGAAGGACGCGGTGCACGGAGGCATCCTGATCAACGCCCAGACCGCGGCCAAGTTCGGCATTCGCACCGGGACCCGCATCCGCCTCACTTCGCCGGCAAGCTGGATCGAGGGCGTGGCCCAGGTGGTCGAAGGCATCCACCCGCAGGTGCTGGGAGTCAGCAACGCCATCACCCGCGAGTTCGTCACCAATCGTGAGGTGCGTGTGAAGGGCAGCCACTTCAACCGGTTGCTTACCGGCTCCATGCGCTACACCGACAATGCCACCGGCGGCCTGGAATCCACCGCACGTGTACGTTTGGAGATTGCTCCCAAGTGGGGGCAGGAGGCTCGCCATGCCCACGATTGATGTCGCCGCGCTGGGCACGGCGCGCAAGCTGCTTGGCTTCTCCAAGCGCACCGTCCCCTTCGAGCAGGGCACCGTGGCGGACCTGCTTCGTTCACTCGCCACCACCGACGGGAGCAACCTCTATGCCAACCTCACCTGCGAAGGCAGGCTGCGTGGCGATTTCGCCGTCCTGGTGGACGGCTTCAGCCTCAAACCCGACCAGCTCGAACGCCCGCTGCAGGGCGGCGAGCAGGTTGTGACCATGGCGATCCTGCGCCATCTGCACGGCGGCTAACCGGGAGGAACGTATGGCCAGACTGGGAATGGTGATCGACCTCAAGCGCTGCATCGGCTGCAACGCTTGCACCGTAGCCTGCAAGCAGGAGAACGGGACGCCCGCCGGTGTCCACTTCGCTCGCGTCATCACCCGCGAAGTGGGTACCTACCCGCAGACCCGGCGCACCTTCCTGCCCGTGCTGTGCAACCACTGCGAGGACGCGCCTTGTGCCCAGGCCTGTCCCAGCGGCGCCACACATATCCGTGCCGACGGCATCGTCATGGTGGACAAGGACGTCTGCATCGGCTGCCGCGCCTGCGCCGTGGCCTGCCCTTACATGAACCGGCACTACATCGAGCGCGGCCTGCTGGAGCATGGCTACAGCGGCGACGGCGTGAGCCCCATGGAAGCGGTGAAGTTCACGGAGTTCGAAGAAGGCACCATGACCAAGTGCACGCTCTGCGCACCTCGCGTGGACCAGGGTCTGGAGCCCGCTTGCGTAGTCACCTGTCCGACCGAGGCCCGCATCTTTGGCGACTTGGAGCAACAAGACGGTCGCCTGCGGCGTTTGATTCGTGAACGCAACGGCTGGACGCTGCTGCCCGAGGCCGAAACCAAACCCAGTGTGTACTACCTGGACGAATAGAGTGAGGGAACCATGAGCGCACAACCTTCCATTGCCATTGCTCCGCACCGCTTCGGCTACGGCTACTACCGGCAGAGCTGGTGGAACTGGCTCATCGGCACCGCCTTCTTCTTCGGAGAGATTGGCGCCGGCCTGTTCCTGGTCTCGCTGATCACCGGCCATGCTCTGGGATTGCTAGTGGGCTATCTCATCGTGATGGTGGGCAAGAACACCGCCCACTTGATGTACTTGGGACGTCCCGCGCGCTTCTGGCGCGCCGCCATGCGCCCCGACCGCTCCTGGATCGCCCGCGGCATCTGGGCCACCGGCATCTTCGGCGTGACCGGGGCGGTGCTGCTCCTGCCACGCTATCTCGCCCTGGGCTGGCAACCCGCCCCGGCAATCGCCTGGCTGGCCGGCTTGGCCGCCCTGTTCATCATGTTCTACGACGGCTTTGTCATGAACTCGTCGCGCGCCATTCCGTTCTGGAATACCGGCATGCTGCCGCTGCTCTGCCTGACCTATGCCGCGCTCGGTGGGACCACGCTTTCCCTCACCTTGCGGGAACTCACGGGGCAGGGCGAAACCGCTCCGGCACTTCTCGTGCAGTTCGAGTACATCCTGCTGGTCACGAACCTGGTGTTGCTGGCCATGTACCTGGCTCACATGTGGGACTGGTCGCCTGCGGCCCGGGAAACCGTGCGCATGCTGGTGGTTGGCCGGTATGCCCGCTTCTTCCTCGGCCTGGTGCTCGCCCTCGGACTGGTGGCCACGTTGCTGCTCGCCGTCATCCACAGCCGTGTGCCTGCGACCTGGCTCGCCGTCCTGATCGCCACCTGCGAACTCACCGGCGACTATGCGCTCCTCATGGTGTTGCTGAAATCGGGCCTGTTCTCCCCCCAGACCGCGCCCGCTTTTCGCAGCTCCTGACGCTGCGGCTGCTTCCGGACCTTCGCCTGTGGTACCTTGCCCGCCACGGGTGTGACATCCCAGCGAAAGGAACAAGCCATGCTGCCCTCGCAGTTTGAGCAGTTGAAGAAGGACTACCCCGAGGTCTGGAAGGCGTTCACCGAGTTGGGCGACCGCTGCCACCACGCCGGTCCCCTGGACGACAAGACGCGCCGCCTCATCAAGCTGGCGCTGGCCATCGGGGCCGGACTTGAAGGTGCCGCGCACTCGGCGGTGCGCAACGCGCTGGCCACCGGCATCAAGCCCGAGGAACTCCGTCACGTGGCTCTGCTGTCCATCACCACCATGGGGTTTCCCGCCGGCATGCGTGCGCTCACCTGGATCGCCGACCAGGCCGAACCCAAGGGCTAACGCACTGCGGCATCACACGCATTGGTGATATATTCGATTGAGGCAGTCGCCATGCGCACGCCCTACGGCCTCCAGATCCTGGATAGTTGCCTGACCTGTGAACTCAGGGAGAAGCGGCTTTTCTGCAATCTCTCTCCGGTGGCAGTCAAGGAACTGGAAGCCATCCGCTCCACCGCTTCCTATCCTGCGGGCGCGGTCTTGTATGTGGAGGGGCAGAACCCGCGCGGCGTGTTCATCCTGTGCCAGGGCCGCGCCAAGCTCACGGCTTCCTCGGCCGAGGGCAAGACGCTGATCCTCAAAATCGTCGAACCGGGCGAAGTGCTGGGCCTGAGCAGTACCGTCTCCGGCAAGCCCTACGAAGCGACGGTCGAGCTGCTCGAGCCCACTCAGGTCAACTTCATTCGCCGCGACGAGTTCCTCAACTTTCTGCGCAAGCACGGCGATGCCGCCCTGCGCGTGGCCCAGCAACTCAGCCAGAATTACCACACCGCCTACCAAGAGATCCGGACCCTGGGCCTTTCGCAGTCCGCTTCGGAGAAGCTGGCCCGCCTGCTGCTGGAGTGGGCGTCCAGCGAGAACTCGGGCCGAGGCCATAAGGTGAAGGTCACGCTTACCCACGAGGAGATCGCGCAGATGATCGGCACCTCGCGCGAGACCGTCACCCGCGCTTTCGCGGACCTCAAGAAGCGTAAGTTCATCGACGTCCGCGGCGCGACCGTGACTATCCGCGACCGCTCCGCCCTCGAAAGCCTAGTTGGCGCCTGACCTCGCTTCCCCCGCCCTACTCGCCTTTGGCTGCCGGCTTGTACCAGACGCCTGCCGGCTGGGCTTAGGTCGTTCCTGCTTGCTGCCTCCTGCCACCTGGCTCATGTTTATTTGTCACTTTTCAGGGTGACTTAAGTCACAGCGTTCACCCATAGCAAGACGATATGAATAGCGCTAACGAGGCAAGCAATGTCACACACCCTGCATGCCGACCGCGCTTTCGCTGGCGCCTACGGAGCCGCTGGCTCCGCCGACCCTTGGCGCGACCTGAATGGGACCCGGCAGGTGCGCCGCTACCCCGAAGGCGCCATTCTGTTCGAGGAAGGCCACGTGGCCGACGGCGCCCTGCTGGTGCGCTCCGGGCGAGTGAAGCTCTCCGTTTCTTCGCCCCGGGGCAAGACGCTCCTGCTGGAAGTCGCCGGACCGGGGGAAATGCTGGGCCTGAGCGCCGTACTCTCCGGCCGCCCCCATGAGGTCAGCGCCCGCGCGCTGTCGCCGGTGGAGGCCGCATTCTTCCCGCGCCAGGAGTTTCTCGACTACTTGGAAGGCCACCCTGAGGCCTGCCTGCAGGTGGTCGGCCTCCTTACTACCGACCTCGACGCCGCCTACGACCGCGTCCGCAACCTGCACCGGAGATAGGCTCCGCCTTCGCGGTCCGCACCGCCTGAGTGCACATGTCACTCCCCCCTGTGACGCGAGTCACGGCCCGGTTCACGGGACTCTCCTATCCTGATGGTGGAGGCGGCGCCATGGAGTTCAAACTGAAGAAGACGGTTGGCGAGCTGGTCCTCGCGAACCCCGGCCTTCTGCCGGTGTTCGAGGAACTGGGCATCGACTATTGTTGTGGCGGCAACGTCCCCCTGGACGAAGCCTGCCGGAACGCCAATGTCTCGGTGGAGCAGGTTGGACGGATGTTCGAAGAGCGTTCAGCCTTCGCCCAGAGCCGCGAGCGCGACTGGTCGAGCGAACCGATGTTCGGCCTCATCGCCTACATCGTGAATCATCATCACTACTTCACCCGCCGCGAGATGGTGCGCCTGGACGAATTGCTGCACAAGGTCTGCACCGCCCATGGCGAGAAGCATTCCGAGCTGCTCCGTATCCGCGACCTGTTCCGTTCGCTTTCGGACGAGCTACTGCTGCACATGGCGCGCGAGGAGCAGGTGCTGTTCCCCTACATCACCGATCTGGAGAAGCGCCTCACGCGGCATGAACCGGTATTGGCTCCCGCTTTCGGCACCGTCCTCAACCCGGTCCGCATGATGATGCAGGAGCATGACTCGGCCGGCGCCACGCTCAAGCTCATTCGCAAACTGGCCGCCGACTACAGCGTTCCTGCCGACGCCTGCATGAGCTGGTTCGCCCTTTACCAGGGGATGCAGGAGTTCGAGCAGGACTTGCACCGCCACATTCACCTGGAGAACAATCTGCTGTTCCCGCGCGCGGCCAAGCTCGAAGAGCGGGCCGAACTCACCGCGGCCACAGCCTGAACGCCATGGCCACGACCGCGGCGAATCAGGAGCTCACGATGTCCAAGGTCACCATGGTGCGGGAGTGGGATGTGGAAAGCTTCCACGCCCGTGTGCTGGACCTGGAAAAGCAGGGATACGTAGCCCGCCGCGAAACCTACACCATCCGCGCCGAGATGCATCCGGAGACCGGCTGGATCGTCCACCTGCATTCCATGGAGATGGTGAAGGAACAAGGGGAAACGAACCACTGAGGCTTCAACCCGTTTCGCCGAGGAGCCCTGCTGTGCCTATCTGCCCGGCTCCTATCGCAAAGCCACAACTGCCTTAAAGGTTGGTTCCTGGGTTCGCCCGCTGCGATTTTCCGGCTCACCTTCATCGCGGCTGCTGCATCCAAATGCCGTATAATCTCTTTGTACGGCGGCCGATTTCGGGCGATTTCACCGGAGCAGGTAGTTAGACAGAAGATGTCCAAGCGACTGAAAGCAATCCTCCTAGGAACTTCCGCCATGGTGGTGTTGTTTGCCATCCTGGGCGGGTTGGGCGTGCGTGCTGCCTCCGGCGAGGGCGCGTACCGCCAACTGGGCGTCTATGGCGAAGTGCTGCAGCGCATCCGCAGCGAGTACGTCGAAGAGCCCAACATCACCCAGGTCACCGACGGCGCATTGCACGGCCTGGTGGAATCGCTGGATGCCAACTCCAGCTATCTGAACCCATCCGAGTATCGCGTATACAAACAGCACAAGGCCGATGGCAAGGGCAATATCGGCGCCATGCTCTCCAAGCGCTTCGGCTATGCGGCTGTGATCTCGGTCATTCCGGGAGGTCCGGCGGCCAAGGCGGGCGTGGAGGGCGGCGACATCCTGGAAGGCATCGATGGCCGCTCCAGCCGCGAGATGTCCCTGGCGGAGATCCAGAACCTGATGCCGGGGCAAGTGGGCTCGAACATCACCTTCTCCATTGTGCGTCCCCGCCGCAACGAGCCGCAGAAAATCACGGTCACGCGTGACGTAGTACACGCCCCGCCGGTTTCCGACCGCGTGCTCGAGGGCGACGTGGGCTACCTCAAAGTGGATACGCTCGGCAAGGGCCGCGCCCAGGAGATTGCCTCCAAGATTCGCGCTCTTGAAACCGCGGGTGCCCACAGCCTGGTGCTCGACCTGCGCGGCGTTGCCGATGGCGAGCTCCCAGAAGGCATAGCCGTGGCTAATCTTTTCCTCAACCGCGGCGTCATCACCTACCTGGAGGGGCAAAAGTACGCGCGCGAGACCTTCGCTGCCGATCCGGCAAAGGCCATCACCAGCCTGCCGTTGGTGGTCCTGGTGGACCGCGGTACTGCCGGGGCGGCGGAAGTGGTGGCTGCGGCCGTGCTGGAGAATGCGCGCGGCGATGTAGTTGGCGCCCGTACCTTCGGCCTCGGTTCCGTGCAGAAGGTCATCGAGATTGGCGACGGCTCGGCGCTGATTCTTTCCGTGGCCAAGTACTACTCGCCGGGAGGTAAGGCCATCCAGGACAACGCCGTCACGCCTAACGTACTCGTGGCTTCCGCCCAGGACGAGCTCGATTTGGAAGAAGGCGAAGGAGAGGGACCCGAAGCGCCCGCCAAGCCGACCTCGCGCGAGGACGACGTCCTGCGACGCGCTCTCGATCTGGTGAAGGGCAAGAAAACATAGGTTTGGGTCTCCGGGTGTTGACGCTAGGTATCAGGAAACCGGGCAGCGGTGTCCAATCCTCCTGGGACCTGAGGCCTGACGGCTGAGACCTTCCCGGTCACTGGGCGCGAGTCCGTGGCCGCGGTATTCTGTAGCTGCTCCGGCGACGCGTAGTGGATGGAACTCCTCGAGTCGCAATTCCCCGGTGAAGAAGCTCCCCGCAGGAAGCTGGTCGGGAAGGTCCTGTTCGTGCTCCTGCTCCTGGGAGCTGCAGCGGTCGGCGGTGGCGCCGGTCTGCTGCTGGTGTACACCACCGACCTGCCGCAGGTCGCCGAACTGGAAAGCTACCGGCCCAGCTCGGTCACCGAGCTCTACGACGATCACGGGCGGGTCATCGGTTCCTTCGCGCTGCAGCGGCGCATCATCGCTTCCTACGATGACTTCCCGCCCGTGTTGCGCCAGGCCATCCTCTCCATCGAAGACAAGGAATTCGAGAGCCACTGGGGCGTCAACGTCTGGCGCGTAGCCGGCGCGGCATGGCGCAACCTGGTATCCGGGCGCATGCGCCAAGGCGCTTCTACGCTCACCATGCAGCTCTCTCGCAACCTCTTCCTCTCACCCGACCGCCGCCTGGGCCGCAAGATCCAGGAATCGCTGCTGGCCATCCAGATTGAGCGGCGCTTTACCAAGCCTCAGATCTTCACCATGTACGCCAACCAGATCTACCTCGGACATGGCAATTACGGTTTCGAAGCTGCCGCTCAATACTACTTCTCCAAGCCGGCGCGGAATCTGACGCTGGAGGAGGCTGCGCTGCTGGCCGGCTTGCCGCAGAGTCCGGAATCGCTTTCCCCTATCAACCGTCCCGACCGCGCGCTGGCCCGCCGCAACCTGGTCCTCAACGCCATGCTCGAGGACGGGAAGATCACCGCCGAGCAGGCCACCCGCGCCAAGGCCTCGCCCATCCGCCTGAACGTGAGCGTTCCCACCAACAACCTGGCGCCCTACTTCGTGGAAGAAGTTCGGCAGTACCTGGAGCGGAAGTACGGCAGCGAGGAGGTGCACCGCGGTGGCCTGCGTGTCTACACCACGCTCAACCTCGAACTGCAGAAGGCCGCCAACAAGGCGGTGCTCGACGGCCTGGCCGCCTACGAACGGCGGCATGGCTGGAAAGGCAAGCTGCGCAACGTGTTGCGCATGGGCCAGACGATTGAGTCCTGGCGGCATCCCGACTGGTTCGAGCCGATGGAGGCGGGCAGCTACGTGCACGCGCTGGTCACCGAGGTCACGCCCGCGACCGCCACGGTGAAACTCGGCACGCGCACTGCGGAGCTTGGACCGTCGGATATTTCCTGGACCGGCCGGCGCTCGCCGGACAAGCTGCTGGAAGTCGGTGACATCGCTTATGTGCGCGTCGTGTCACAGGAAGGCAGTGGCCGGGTGAAGGTCGCGCTGGAACAGGATTCCGGCGCGCAGGGCGCACTGCTGGCGATGGATAACGCCACCGGTGACATCAAGGCGATGGTCGGAGGCCGCGACTTTGACGAGTCCAAGTTCAATCGCGCCACCCAGGCCCTCCGCCAGGTGGGCTCCTCCTTCAAGCCGTACGTCTACACGACGGCGATCGAGCAGGGCATGTCGCCCAATGACGTCATTATCGATGCCCCGACGGTGTTCACTTCCGGCGGCGGGCCCTACGCACCCCACAACTACGACGGCCGGTACGAGGGCGCCATCACGCTGCGGCGGGCACTGGCGCAATCGCGCAACGTGCCCGCAGTCAAAGTCGCCGAGCAAGTGGGAATCAATAAGGTCATCGATACAGCACGCCGCTTCGGCGTCACTTCGCCCATGCCGCCGTACCTGCCGGTGGCGCTGGGCGCCGCCGAAGTCACGCTTGCCGAACAGACGGCGTCGTTCGCCGTCTTCCCCAACGACGGCGTGCGCGTGACTCCGCATTACATCCGTCGCGTCACCGACTATGACGGTCGCGTGCTGGAACAGAACTTCCCCGAGGTGCGCGACATCATCGCGGCGCGCACGGCGCGCATCATGACCATGATGCTCCAAGGCGTGGTGCAGTTCGGCACCGCCGTCCGCGCCAAGTCGCTGGGCCACGCGCTCGCCGGCAAAACCGGAACGACCAACGACTTCACCGACGCCTGGTTCATGGGCTTTTCCCCTTCGCTCACCTGCGGCGTCTGGGTCGGCTTCGACGAAAAGAAGACGCTGGGCTCAAGGGAAACCGGCGGCCAGGCGGCCCTGCCCATCTGGATGGACTTCATGAAGGTGGCGCTCGAAGGTCGCGACGGCGAGGAGTTCATTCCCGCGCCGCCCATTCCGCCCACGGCCATCGCCCAGAAGATCGACACGCCGGACGAAACACCGGGGGACGGCGAAGCGCATTAACGGATCCGGCTCTACCGCGCCGTTCCCGCCATTCGTGCTTCCTCCACTGCCACGAAGCATTGGTCCAGGATGCGCGTAGCTTCGTCGACGTCGCTCTTCGAGATGTTGAGCGGCGGAGACATGCGGATGACGTTGCCGTGCAGCCCGCCGCGGCCGATGAGCAGCCCGCGTTTGCGTGCTTCTTCCATCAGGGCGAGCGTGGCCGCAGTGGCCGGCTCCTTCGACTTGCGGTCCGTGACCAGCTCCATGGCCTGCATCAGGCCCATACCGCGCACGTCGCCGATGAGCGGGTGCTTCTCCTGAAGCTCCTCCAGCTTCTCCCGGAAGTAGCCGCCGACCACGGCAGCGTTGGTGCGCAGGTCGTCTTCCTCGATCAGGTCGATGACGGCCTTGGCGGTGACGCAGGTGACCGGGTTGCCGCCAAAGGTGGAGATGGTCAGCCCCTGGAAAGAATCGGCGATCTCCGGCCGGGCGACGGTGAGTCCGACGGGCACGCCGTTCCCCAGACCCTTGGCGGAGGTGAGGATGTCGGGCTCGACCTCCCAGTGCTCGATACCGAACCACTTGTGCCCGGTGCGTCCCCAGGCGGTCTGGACTTCATCGGCGATGAAGTCACCGCCGTACTGGCGCACGATGTTGAACGCCAGCTTGAAGTACTCCTTGGGCGGAGTGATGAAACCGGCCACCCCCTGGATGGGCTCGGACAGAAGCGCCGCGATGCGCCCCGAGGTGGAAGTCTGAATGACCTGCTCGATGTCCTTGACGCAGGCGATGTCGCACTCCGGATACTTCAGGCCCAGCGGGCAGCGGTAGCAGTAGGGGTTCATGGCGTGCACCACGCCCACCTCGATGGTCCCCTTGCGCCAGGTGTGCAGGCCGGTCATGGCGCGCGCCACCGACGACCGCCCGCTGTAGCCGTGGCGCAGGGCCACGATTTCGAAGTTGCCGGTGTGCATGCGCGCGATCTGCACCGCGGTTTCATTGGCTTCCGTGCCGCTGTTGGTGAAGAACGACTTCTTGAGCGCGCCGGGCGTGATCTCGGCGATCTTTTCCGCCAGCGCCACCATAGGTTCAGTGGGAAAGCAGGTGGAGACGTGCTGGAGCTTTTCGATCTGCGCCTTGGTTTTCTCGATGATGCGCGGGTTGGCGTGACCCACGCTGATGGTGACGATGCCGCCGAAGAAATCCAGGTACTTGCGCCCGTCCACATCCCAGACGTGCTGCATGGAACCGCGATCCAGCGGCAACGCCTCCTGATAGTAGGTGGCGATACTGGGGAAGATGAATTCCTTTTGCTTGCGCACGATTTCTTCGCGGGTCATGGGGCGGGTCCTTTCCGCGGACGCGCGGGAGCGTTCGCCGGGAAATGAAGCACACATCTTCTCACGGAACCCGCACTCTGGCACACTGACAGGAAGGGATGACGGCGAAGCGCATCTTTCGCGGCTTGCTGATGGGAGTGATGCTGGTGTTCGTGGCCATGGTGTCGGCGCTGATGGCCATGCGCTGGGCCATCCATGGCCGCGAAGTGGAGATTCCCAGGCTGGTGGGCATGGCGCCGGTAGAGGCGGAGCGGACCTTGCGGCCGCAGGGGCTGCGGTTGGAGGTGGAGAGCCGCTTCTACAGCGCCGATGTGCCGGAAGGCCGCATCGTTTCGCAACAGCCGCCGGCGGGAACCAAGGTGCGCGGCGGATGGCGGGTGCGAGTGGCGGTGAGCCTGGGGTCGCAGCGCGCCGAAGTGCCCAGCGTGGTGGGCCAGAGCCCGCGCGCCGCAGAGATCAACGTGGCGCGCCGGGGGCTGGAGGTGGGCAACGTGGCCGTCATCCATCTGCCTGACCTTCCGGAAGACCAGGTGGTGGCGCAAAGCCCGCCGCCCTTTGGCGGGCCGACCGCTTCCCCGCGCGTCAGCCTGCTGGTGACCGCGCCGCGCGAGACGGAAGCGTTCGTCATGCCGGACCTGGTGGGACAGCCGCTGGCCGAGGCGTCGGCAGCCGTGGAGCAGGCAGGCCTGCTGGTGGGGAACGTCACGGTGGTGTTCGGCGAGCCCACGGCAGGGGAGATTCCATCCATTTCGAAACCGACCGTCGTCAGCCGGCAATTGCCCGCCCCGGGGACACGGGTGACGCCCGGCACCGTGGTGCACTTCGAGATCACGCGATGAGGCGCAGCACGTTCATTCCCTAGCGCGGCCGGCGCTCCAGGATGGCGGCGAAGAAGCCGTCGCAGGGATGCACGCCGGGAAGCGTGCGCAGGTAAGGACCCCGGAGGAGCGAGTCGAGATCGCTCCACACCAACAACCTCGCAGCCTGAAGGCGCATGAGCTGCTCGCGGCAGTCGATCAGACGCACGTCGCTCCGCTGGGCCACAACTTCTTCCACGACTTGTTCATCCTCTTCCGGCTCGAGCGAGCAGGTGGAGTAGACCACGCAGCCTCCATCCGCGGTCTGGTCAAGTACGGCGCCGAGAATGGCGACCTGGCCCGTATGCAGGTCATGAAGGTCTTCCGGCCGGAGACGCCACTTGATTTCGGGATTGCGGGCCAGTGTTCCTGTGCCCGAACAAGGCACGTCGGCGAGCACAGCGTCAAAGCCGCCGGCGAAGGGCAGGCGGGTGGCGTCGGCAGCGGCGATGCGCACGTTGGGCGCGCGCACCAGCTGGCGCAGCAGGCGGGCGCGGTGCGAATGAAGGTCCACAGCGAAAACGAGCGCTTCCGGATGCTGCTCGCTGAGCGCGGAGGACTTGCCGCCGGGGGCAGCGCAGCAATCCAGAATGCGGCGACCTCCGGGAACCAGCAGCGCTATGAGTTGCGAAGCCTCGTCCTGGAAATGAACGCGGCCCTGCGCGAACGCGGGCGGTTTAGTCACATCGCCATGAATTACGCGTCGCGCGGTGGAGACCAGTACTCCAGGCTCCAGTTCGACGTCGGCGGCGGTGAGTTCGGACTCAAGGGCAGAATCGGCGATGCGCAGAGTCGCCTGCGGGGGTTGCTGGTCGTACCGGCAAATCCGAACCGCGGTTTCGAGGCCCAATCCCTGCGCCCAGCGTTCTACCAGCCACGGCGGGTGAGCGTACTGCTCGGCGAGATCCGCGGCGTCGGCGGGTGGCGCGGCCGCGGGCCGCAGCGCGCGCGGGGTTTTCGCCAATCGGCGCAGCACGGCGTTCACGAACGGCGCCGCGAAGCGCTTGCCGGCGCGCTTGGTGAGCTCCACGCTTTCGTCCACCGCGGCGTGTGCGGGGATGCGATCCAGGAAGCCGAGCTGATAGGCTGCCATGCGCAACGCGACCAGTACTTCTGTATCGAGCTTCTCGAGCGGCTGCCGGGAAAGCCGCGCGAGCGCCGAGTCGAGTCGCGAGCGCCAGCGGAGCACGCCCATCACCAGTTCGGTAGCCAGGGCGCGGTCCAGAAGCGAAAGCGGATGGAGTATCTGCGAGTGCAGCAGCTCATCCGCGTACGCGGATTGCTGCTCCACACGCAGCAGGATGTCGAAGGCGGCGGCGCGAGCGGGCGACACCGGCATTGGGTTCAGGCGCCGAGGCGCTCGCCGGGCTGCGGACGATATCCGTGCAGGAAATCGCTCGCCGGCATGCGCTTCCTGCCTTCCGGCTGAACTTCGAGCAGTTCCAGGGCAGAGCCCTCGCTGCATCCCAAGAGGAGGCGCTCGCCCTCAATACGCAGTTCGCCGGGCGCCGTATTGGACGGCGATTCCGCAACGCGCGCACGGTGAATGGCGAAGTTCTTCCCCCGGAAGATGCTGTAGATACCCGGCCAGGGCTGGAAGCCGCGCAGGCGGTTGTGGATTTCGCGCGCCGTCTTGGCAAAGTCGATGAGCCCATCCTCCTTCTTGAGCAGGGGCGCGAGCGTGGCGTGTTCGTGGGCCTGAGGGCGCGGCTCGATGGTCCCGGCTTCGAGCCCGCGCAGCGTATCCGCCATGAGGTCGGCACCCGTCGCGGCCAGCTTCGGCGCCAGGGTTTCGGCCGTGTCGTCGTGCGCGATGGACAGCGCGCGCTGCATCAGGATGTCGCCGGTGTCGAGGCCTTCGTCAATGCGCAT
Organism: Terriglobales bacterium; assembly: GCA_035454605.1. Taxonomy (NCBI): domain Bacteria; kingdom Pseudomonadati; phylum Acidobacteriota; class Terriglobia; order Terriglobales; species Terriglobales bacterium. Next base: position 9,347 of record DATIGQ010000048.1, on the reverse strand, counting down.
GGTAGTGACGCCGGTGATGGCTTCCCCGGACGCGATGGCCCATTGGATGGGAGCCGCACCGCGGTACTTGGGGAGCAGCGATGCGTGGAGGTTCAGGTTGCCGTGCGGCGGCAGGTCGATCATCCATTTGGGAATCATGCGGCCGTAGCCGACCACGATGATGGCCTGTGGCCGCAGGGACTCCAATTGCTCGCGAAAGGCCGTATTGTGCTTGATCTTCTCTGGCTGCACGAGGGGAAGCCGGAGCGAGTCGGCACGATGCTTGACGGGCGAACCGGCCACTTCCAGCCCGCGCCCGCGGGGGCGGTCGGGTTGGGTGACGACCAGCCGCAGGTTGTGGCCCGCTTCGACCAGGCGGTCGAGCGTGGGAACGGCGAATTCGGGCGTGCCGCAGAAGACCAGATCCATTGGGTAATTGGGAAATTCGGTAATTGAGAGATCGACTGCGCGAATCCAATTACCAAATTTCCAAATTTCTCAATTTCTCAATCCCTACCACTCTCCCGCCTTGGCCAGCTTGCGAATCTTGCGCTTGATGAGATCGCGCTTGAGCGCGCTGATGTGGTGGATGAACAGGCGGCCGTTCAGGTGGTCGGTCTCGTGAAGCAAAGCGCGCGCCATGAGCTCCTCGCCGGTTTTCTCGAACACTTTGCCGTCCAGGCCCTGGGCGCGCACGGTAACGCGGTTGGCGCGCGTAACGTCGGCGCGGAACTCAGGCAGGCTCAGGCATCCCTCGCTGGCGCGCTGCTTGCCTTCCTTGTGGACGATCTCCGGATTCACGAGGACCAATTTGGCGTTCGGATTTTCCTTGAAGGTGACGTCGATGACGGCCAACCGCTTGGCGATTCCAATCTGCGGCGCAGCCAGGCCGACACCGTGGGCGGCGTACATGCTTTCAAACATGTCTTCGACCAGCTTGCGCAGCTTGTCATCGAACACCGTGACCGGCGCGGCAGGCTGTTCCAGCACCGGGTCGCCAAACTTCACGATGGGATAGATCATCAGTAATTCCGCAACTGCTGGCAGTAGCTCCGGAAGTTGCGTTCGGTCTCCATCATAGAGTCACCTCCAAACTTCTCCAACGCGCAGCGTGCCAAAATCAGCGCCACCATGGCCTCGCCTGCAACTCCGGCCGCAGGCACCACGCAAACGTCCGAACGCTCGTAGGCAGCCGCCACCGGCTCGCGGGTCTTGAAGTCCACCGATTCCAGGGGACGCCGCAGCGTGGAAATCGGCTTGAGATAGCCGCGAAGCAAAATGTCCTGGCCATTGGAAACGCCGCCTTCGATGCCTCCGGCGTGGTTGGAGCGCCGCGTGAAGTGCGTGAAGGTGGTGGCGCCGGCGGCATCGTAGACGATGGGATCGTGCACGGCCGATCCCGGCGAGCCGGCCGCGGCCACACCCACGCCGATCTCGACTGCCTTCACCGCGGGCAGCGACATCAGGGCGTAGGCCAGCAGTGCGTCCAGGCGCTCATCCCAGTTGGCGTAGGTGCCCAGCCCCGGAGGGACACCGTGGGCCACCACTTCAAAGACGCCGCCCACCGAGTCGCCGGACTTCAGGGCCTTGTCGACTTCCTCTTTCATGCGCGGTTCGGCTTCCGGGTCAGCGCAATTGAGCACCACCTCGTCACGCTCCGCCAGCACGCGTACCCGATCCCAGGGGATTTCGGCATCGCGGACCGAGGCCCCGCCGACCGCCAGCACATGGCTGAAGATCTGAATGTCCAGTTCGCGCAAAAAAAGCTTGGCAAAGGCGCCGGCGGCCACGCGCGCCGCAGACTCGCGGGCCGAAGCGCGCTCCAGCACGAAGCGGGCGTCGGCAAAGTCGTACTTGAGCGCGCCGGCGAGATCGGCGTGTCCCGGGCGCGGGGAAGCCACGGGCCGATGCTTGGACGGGTCGCCTTCCTCCACCGGCAAGGCTTCCTGCCAGTTCTGCCAGTCGCGGTTTTCCAGGCGAATGGCAATGGGCGAGCCGATGGTCGCACCCTGGCGCACTCCCGCAAGGATGTGCGCGGTGTCGCGCTCGATCTTCATGCGGCCGCCGCGGCCGTAGCCCTGCTGCCGCCGCCAGAGTTCCCGATCCACGAAGGCTGGGTCGATCTTCACCCCTGCCGGAATGCCGGAAAGCAGCGCAATCAGGGCCTCGCCGTGAGATTCGCCGGCAGTGGAAAAGCGCAGCATGGCAGCCGGCCATTCTAAATGAGGCGCGTCGCAACCGCGTATTGACACGCCGCGGGTGCGGGCGTACCGTGTGCCCAATCTTTCTTGGTGAGTGGGTGCCTGGTCGCGGCGGCCCGACCCACGGCACACCGTCTCGGGGGGGACGGTATGGAACGGTGCGCGTGGTTTCTGTTTCTCATTCTTGTGTCGGTCCCGGGGTTGGCCCAGCAGAGCGACAAATCCGCCAGGTCCGCCCAGATGCTGGAGCTTTGGGTACGGCCGCTTACGGCGATAGACACGGCAACGGCAACGCCGGACCAACTGGTCGAACTCGAATTGTGGCGAGAGGCGCGTGACCGTGACGGCCGCGTTGTGATCCCCAAAGGGGCAAAGCTCTTCGGCAGCATCACGCTGGTCGAATCCCGCGCCAGGTACGGCGAAGCCAGGCTGGGGCTCTACATCCTGAAAGCGGAGTGGAAGGGCGGGCGCAAAGTGCTGAACGCATTTCTCGCCGGGCCGGTCTGCATTTCGGTGGAGAGATCAGGCGCCAGTCTGGTGAATGTGGACAAGGCAGTGGTCCGCGTGGCTCACGGGCCGGTTACCGCCGCCAGCGAAAAGCACCGCCAAGTGGCGCCGGAGCGTGACGACATGTACGGCGTGGTCTACGTGTCGCACGAGCAGGAGATCCGGCTCACGCACGACGTCCTGCTTCCCCTGCGGCATATCCCGCCGGAGTTGCTGACCGCGGCGGCGAGCCGCTGACGCTCCGCGCTATCTCCTTGCGCTACGGCACCGCCAGTGCCGCCAGCGTCTTCAGGTCCGGGACTTCGAGGTCGGGACGCGCCTCCGAGGGAACGCTGGCGCCCCAGGGAGTCGCCTTGCCGGCGCGGCGATTCACCCACACGGTGGCCAGGCCCAGCGAGCGGGCCGGGGCGATATCGTGGAAGCGGCTCTGGGCGCAGTGCAGAACCTGGGTTGCGGGCAGCCCGATGCGCTCGATGGCCCGCTGGAAGTTGTTGAGGGAAGGCTTGTAGCTGCCTACCTGCTGCGCGGTGATGACGAAATCAAACGGCACCTCGAGCCGCTTGGCGGTTTCGGCGAACAAGTCGTCATCGGTGTTGGAAATGATGGCGAGCTGAAAGCGCGTCTTCAGGCGCTTGAGCGCCTCCACCGTGTCCGAAAACGGAGGCCACTCCGGCAGCGACGCCGGCAGCGCATCCGCTTCCACGGGTGAGGCGGGAGAATCCAAGCGAAGACCGAAGGCGTGCACTACCGAACGCAGCACGTTGCGGTACGTCATGTACTCACCGCTCTCGGCTTCGGATTCGAGTTCGGCGTAGGCAAAGAGGATCTCGTCGTCGCTCAGAGCCTTGCCGTGGCGGCCGAGCAGCGGCCGGAAGAAACCCAGGATGCCGCTCTCCCAGTCGATGAGCGTGCCGTAGCAATCGAACGTGAGCACCCGGTAGCGGGAGAAGTCGAGAGGCAATGGAGTAATCGGGTGATTGAGTAATCGGGTAATTGAGAACGCCGGGAGGCGATTCTGCAATTACCCGACTACACGATTCAACGGCCGCTCAGGGCTTGACCTCGACCGGCGATTGCAGCTTGAAGCTGAGCAGCGACTCGGCGGGGATGTTGATGTCCTGGTTGCCGGTCAGACCGGCACCCGCCGTACCCGCGCCCGCGCCCACTGCCGCGCCGATGGCTGCGCCCTTGCCGCCGCCGGCCAAAGCCCCGATCAGCGCGCCGGCGCCCGCCCCGCCGCCGACCATGGCTGCGGTGCGCTTGCCCTTCCCCTTCATCACGCGCGCGACGTCGCTGGTCTCGACGTCATACTTGGTTCCCTTGACGCGGACGGCGACCAGGCTCAGCCCCAGCCGGGCCTCGCCCTTGAACTTGCCGCGAGCCTTGGCGTCGGTCACCGTGCCCACGACTTCCGAGCCCTCGGGAATCACGACCTTGCCGTCCACCGAGATCGGCTCCGCCACCACTCCGGTGAAGCTGTCGCCAGCCTGGCTGATCTTCGAGCCCAGCGCCTCCCCGGTGCGGACAATGATGGCGGTGCCTGCCGGTACGCTGATGGGTTTGGCTGTCATGCGTTCGATCAGCCCGGGCGACGATCCCTTGGCCGCCATTTCGGTCTTGGCGGCGCCTTCCGAAGCGGTTTCCTCGCTGGGCTTGCTGCTGCAAGCCGCCAGCGAGATCATCAGTGAGAATACCAGTGCGAATGTTCCAAGACGTGTGCGCATCTGCACCTCCTGTCGATTTGCTCTTCTATCAGACTGTGGCCTTGCCAGGCAATGTCCGGTTGGACATGTCCGGTTGGGGATGCGGTCGGAGTATTGCCTAACTCCGAGCTTAGATGATTCCGGCCCCAAAGCGGTTGCCGCTTAGAGCAGGGATTCGTCAATGTGAGACGGAGAGAAGGACGGCTTCTCAGCCGGTTTCTCCCCACGTCCAACCTTCCGCGACCGGACCGGTGCGGAAGCCGGCGCCGCTGCCGCCGAACGTGACGTCCGCTGCGCTGGCCGTGCCAGATATTCCACCAGCGCCGCGCGATCGTTCTCGAACAGACTGGCGAGCAGGCGCTCGACCGCCGCGCGGCGCGCGGTTTCGCGGTCCAGCACCGCCGAGTACAAATAGGCGCGGCCGTTCTTGCGCCGCGTCACCACGCCCTTGGAGGCCATGCGGTCCAGTACCGTCATGACCGTGGTGTAGGCCAGCGCTCGCGGCAGCGCAGAGCGGACCTGCGCCACCGTGGCTGCGGACTGCCGCCACAGCACGCTCATGCAGTCCATCTCCAGTTGCGGCAGCCGCGCGTTCAAGGCCCTTCCTCCTCCGGCGAGGACGGGGTTTCGTCTCCAGCCGGTTCCGATTCGCCAAGAAATTGCCGGGCCTTCAGCAGCGTGCGGCTGAGCGAGGCGTTATATCCGGTCCACTCGCCCTCGTTCGGGTCGCGGGCCAGATGGCTGCGCATGCTTTCCATCTTGGAGTCGAGATCATCGAGGTAATGCAGCATGAGCGCCTCTGGAAACATGGGCAGCTTGGGCGAGCCGAATTCGTATTGGCCGTGGTGGCTGATGATCAGGTGCTCGACCAGCGTCTTGAGCCGTTCGGGAAAGCCCGGCACCAAAGCGATCTTCTGCTGCAGCATCTCCAGCTCGATAATCATGTGCCCCAGCAACTGGCCCCGAGTGGTGTAGCTGAAAGAATGCTCGTAAGAGAGCTCGTAGATCTTTCCGATGTCGTGCAGGAAAGCTCCGGTGAGCAGCAGGTCGCGATCGATCTCAGGATAGTTGCGGACCACCAGATCGCACAGTTTCATCAACGAGACCACGTGCTCCAGAAGCCCGCCCAGGTAGGCGTGGTGCATGGACTTGGCAGCCGGCGCCTGGCGGTAGCGCGCCGCGATCTCCGGGTCGGCCATGAAGGCTTCGAGCAGCGCTTTCAAATGGGGATTCTGCAAGGTGCCGGCCAGCTCGCCCACCGTCTGCCAGAGCTCGTCGACGTTCTTCTCCGTCCGGGGAAGATAGTCGGCAAAGTCCACCTCGGATTCTTCCAGGCGGCGCAGCTTCTGGATGGTGATCTGGTAGCGGTTGCGGTAACGGCTGATGAGACCGCGCACCTTGAGAAAGTCGTCCTGCTCGAAGCTCTGTAGATGCTCGGCGACGTTCTCCCACATGCGGGCCTCGAGCAGCCCGGTGCGGTCGGCCAGAGTGAGGGCCAGGTAGGGCTCACCGCCATCCTTGCGCGAGCGGATCTGCTTGGTGGCCACGACGAACGAAGACGTGATCACCTGGTTTTCGTGCTGCGGCGCTTCGCGGACGAAAAAATCCTTCATCGCGCTCAGAAGATCAGGAACTTCTTCTTCTTTTTCTTTTTCTCTTCTTCGACGGAAGCGGTGGTGTAAACCGGCTTGGTCTGGTTAGGGCTGGCGCCGGTATCCACGTAGCCCTCGTGGACGTCGATATAGGCTTCCTCGCGCAACCTGGTCAGGTAGGCGCGCAGGGTCGGTTGCAGCTTCGAGTAGTAGAGCGCCTCCATGATGCGCGGTTCCACCGTCTTCATCTCGGGCACGCCGGGCGTGGGGTGCTCGGTCACCTTCAGGATGATGAAGCCTTGGCGGGTGCGGATGACGTCGGAGACCTCGCCCACCTTCATCTCAAAGGTAAGCTCTTCCAGTTCCGCGGCCAGGACGCCCCGCTTGAACTGGCCGATGTCGCCGCCCTGGGCTGCCGTGGGACCCTCCGACGACCGCCGCGCCACTTCTTCGAAGCTGGCGCCGCCCCGGATCTCCGCCAGCAACTCTTTCGCCTTGCGCTCGGCCTCCTCCACCTTCTGCGGGTCGGCCGCCTGTCCTTCGGCTGCCGGCGTGGCCACCAGGATCTCGCTCAGACGGACCTGTTCGGGCTGGCTGAACTCCTGTTTGTGTTCGTCGTAGTACTTATGAATCTCTTCTTGCGTGAACTGGATCCTCGAGCCCACCTCGCGGCCGATCACCTGTTGCGTAATGATGCTGTTGCGCAGGTTCTGCTTGAAGTCCTCGAACGATACGCCTTGTTGTTGCGCGGCGCGCTCCAGGTCCTCCATCGTTTCCATGTTCATCGACTTGCGAATCTCATCCAGGCGCTTGATGAGTTCCACATCGGCGTTGATGCCCAGGTCGGCGCCCTTTTGCACCAGCAGGCGCTCGTCGATCAGGTTACGCAGGATGTCTTTTTCACGCTCGGCGAACATGGCTTGCGCCTGACCCGGAGCCTGCTGCTGCAATTCGGCCATCATCTGGGTCCGCTCGTGCTGGAGGTCGGCCCGGGTGATGACGTCCGCGTTGATCTGCGCGACGATATCCTCAATGATGGTGCCGTCGGCGCCGGCCGCCGTGGCCAGCGCCATCACCCCTGCGAGTAAAAAGAAGCACTTCCGCATACGTTCAGGCCATTTCCTTGGGAGACTCGGGGCGAACTTGCCCGCGTTCGCCCTTAGTGTACCTCCGGCCCTGGCAAAAGGACAGGCACGCCGGAGCGGCCGTTATAATGCACCCGCCATGAAACACATGATCCAGCGGTGGATGGGCGTAACTGTCATTCTGGTTTCTTGCACGATGGCCTGGGGCCAGGCGCCGGCTCCGGCTTCGGTTCCCTCGGTGCTACGGCCGGCCGGGCTGAGGAACATCGAGCGCTACCTGAATATCCGCTCGGCCTCCGGGCCCACCTATTCCCCGCTCACCGACGACATCGCCTACCTCACCAACGTCACCGGGGCGAACCAGGTGTGGAAGAACCCGGCGCGTGGGGGCTACGCCGAGCAACTCACCTTCTTCGACGACCGCGTACAGTCCGTACGCTGGTCCCCGCGCGGTGACGTGCTGCTGTTCACTCGGGACACCGGGGGCAACGAGCGTTCCCAGTTCTTCCTGATGGACCCGGATGGTGAGACCATCGATGCGCTCACCGACGCCCCAAAGGTCATTCACCAATTCGGCGGCTTTTCCCGCGACGGCGCGTGGATCTGCTACTCCTCGAACGAGAGGAACGAGCGTGTCTTCGACGTGTACGTAATGGAACTGGCCACGCGCAAGTCGCGGCGCGTTTTCGCCGGCGAGGTCAACCACTACGCACATTCCTTCTCGCCGGATGGCCGCTACGTCCTGGCGGTGCGTGAGCACTCCAACTATGACAACGACCTGTTTCTGATCGATACGCGAAGCGAGAGCGTGCTCCACCTGACGCCGCACACTGGGGAGGCCTCGTACCGCGACATGGCGTGGGCGCCGGACGGCAGCGGTTTTTACCTGGCTGCCAACCAGGGACGCGACGTCTTCAACCTGGCCTTCTACGATCTGCGACAGCAGAAACTTTCCTACTTGGAAGATTCCGTCCGCGACCTGGATGACGGCACCGGGCTTGCCATCGACCGGCAGGGCAAGTGGCTGTTCTACGCCTGGAACGAGGACGGCGCTTCATCGGTTCGCCTGCGCAACCTGAAGACCGGAACCGTCGAGCTCTTCCGGGGGCTGCCCCGCGGCGTGGTGGGCCAGGCAAGCTTCAACGGAGACGGAACCAAGGTCGCTTTTGCCTACTCCTCGCCGGGCATCAACTCCGATGTCTGGGTGCTGCAGTTGAGCGCACCGGCGGCTGCGGGGACGGGCGCGGCAGCCAAGTCCACGGGCGCCGTCGCCCGCCAGGTGACGCACTCCAGCCGCGCGGGTATCCCTTCTTCCAGTTTCGTCACCCCGGAGTTCGTGCGCTATCGCTCCTTCGACGGCGTGGAGATTCCCGCGTTCCTGTACTTGCCGCTTGGCGCGCAAAAAGATGGGCGTTTGCCGGCCATCGTGTATGTGCACGGCGGACCGGAATCGCAGGAGCGCCCGAACTTCAATGCCACGTTCCAATACTTCTTGAACCGGGGGTACGCCATCCTGGCGCCCAATATCCGCGGCAGCGCCGGATTCGGCCGCGCCTATCTCCACCTGGATGATTTCAAGAAGCGTCCCGACGCCATCCAGGACGTGGCCATGGGGGTGGAATACTTGAAGGCCGGTGGTTACGTAGATGCCCGCAAGATCGCAGTGATGGGCGGCAGCTACGGCGGTTTCATGGCGCTGGCCCAGGCCACCATGCACCCGGAACTCTGGGCCGCGGTGGTGGACATCGTCGGCATCAGCAACTGGAAGACCTTCTTTACCAATACCGGGCCCTGGCGCCGGGCGCACCGGGCCGCGGAGTACGGCGATCCCGAGAAGGACCCGGAATTCATGGCCTCCATCTCACCCATCAATTTCGTGGACCGCGTCCGCGCTCCGCTCATCATCATCCAGGGCGCCAACGATCCCCGCGTGCCCAAGATCGAATCCGACCAGATGGTGGAGAAACTGAAGGCGCGCGGCGTGCCCGTGGAATACCTGGTCTTCGCGGATGAAGGACACGGCCTGGCCAAGCGCCCCAACCGCATCAAGGGCTACTCCGCCATCGCCGACTTCCTGGACAAATACCTGAAGAACGCGCCCTAGACGGTGCCCTGGACGGTGCCCCATGTCTGCGCCACGCCTTTCGGCGCAGACGTGGGAAAAACCAACTCCCCTCGCCGAACCATGCCGCGCGGATGCCACACCCTTGTCCCTCCGCGCTTGGAGCAAGAGATGTGTCAATGACTCAATGGTTCAAGGATTCAATCTCCACGGTGCCC
>DATIGQ010000047.1 GCA_035454605.1 Terriglobales bacterium | reverse complement strand
CGGCTCCGAAGAGCAAGTGGCATAGCCGGCGGGCATCACCTTTTCATTCAAGCCGTCGTAGCACACCTGCGTGTTATACGTAGCTGCGTTCGCGCCTCCGTCTACGAAGAAGGGTGAGCCGCTCATGTTGGCCTTGGCGGTCAGGCGTACCCACTTGTATTCCAGCGCGGCGGCCGTGGCGTTGAACGGCGCGTCGCTCGTGATGAACGGCGCATACACGCCCGGAGACGAGGCCGCCGTGGTGCACTGCACCCCCGGTCCGGGGTTGGTCATGCCCAGGCCTGCCAGGTTCTCGTGGCAAAGCTGGGTATCGAAGTACCGGCTGCCGGGCACGGTCGGAGTCACGGTCTCACCGCTGGCCGGGTTGATCACGTACATCACGGAATTGGCCAGGGCGGGCATTCCCGCTGGCCCCACGATCAGGTGCGTGCCGGTGTTGCTCACAGTCAGCCGTTCGCGCACTTCCGCCAGGCCCGCCTGGGCGGCGAAAAAGGCGCGTTGCTGGTCGCGGTAATTGCGGTTGATGCTGGTCTCGGTGTCGGACATGTACATCAACCCGATGGCGATGGCCGAGAGCAGCATGATGGCGAACAGCGCCATTAGCAGCGCCACGCCCCGTTCTTCATGGTTACGATGTCTCTTCATGACGACTCTCCCTAGTTGTTCTGCACCCGGGCCGAAGCGGTCAGCGAGACCGCCGGACGCATCAGCGTCTGCGGGTCTGGCGCCGTCGCCAGCACGTTCATGGTTACCCGGATGGTGCGAATGTTCTTGAGGGCCGTTGGATTGGTGTTGATGTCGATGGGAAGGGTTACCGCCAGGCCGTTGCGGTCGAAAGCCTGGAAGACCGGCAGCGACCGGTACGGTCCATACACGGTGTCGTTGGAGATCTGGACCACGCCGGTTGCGGTCGCGAAGGGGCTGGTTGCGGAACACCCGCCGCCCACAGGATTGGGAAAACAGATGGACCGCGAACCGTTGGGCCCGCTTCCCCCCGAACCGCCGCTGTTGATGATATTGCCCACGATGCTGAAATAGTTGGTCGGCTGGCTCAAGGGTGAGGTTCCGTTGATCTTGATCACCTGGCTGCGCCGGATGGTGCAAGGGCAGTTGCCGCCCGTGCCGGTCACCAGCGTGTAGCGGATGCTGTCCACCTGGCCGTCTCCATCGATGTCCGACTCGAAGAGCAGGTCGGTGTTCCTCACCAGAACGAGCCCCGCCGCCACTCGTCTGTCGTTGATCTTGGGGCTCATGGTGATGGCCGCCGGCTCGTACAGCCTTTGCCCCGGATATCCCGCCTGGTGCAGGTCGCGCACGAACCGGTCCATGAAGTTGCGCGCTTCCTGGAACACGTCCAGCTTGGCTTCTTCGGTGCGGAACCGCTGTTGCACCCGGATGATCTCACGGAAGACCACGCCCATCACGATGGTCAGGATGGCGATGACCGTCAACAGCTCGATCAGCGAGAAGCCTCGCTCCTTCTTTGCCTGATTGTGTGTCATGGCATCTGCCTCGCTAGAAACCTGCAATCGTGCGCAGCGTCACCGGGGGAGTGAAGTACTGCAGTTGCTGCGGTCCTCCGGCGCGGGCGCCGATCTGCCGCGTCGATACCGTCACCAGCTTGGAGAACGCGCTGATGCGCCGTATGTTCCAGCGCACGTCGTATGTGGCTTGCGTGCCCGCGGCTCCGCAGGCCACGAATTCCATCTTGTAGCCCACGGGAACGTTGGCGTAGAGCTGGGTGAAATTAATGCTGCCGGTCGTGGCATCCACGCTGGCGCCCGCCTGGTCGTTCACATTCGGCCCCACCGCGGTCGCGATCGTCCAGGTTTGCGGTCCGCCCGCCGCAGTCGGCCGGCAGTCCACCACCGTCATCGGGGCGCCCACCACCACCGATTGCGCCGCCACTGTCTCCGTCACCATCTGAGACAGCGCCGTGGCCGTAGTGTCCAGCTTGTTGCGGTTGTTGGAGGCAATGGCGGTCGAGATCAGGATCATGGTCGCCATGAACCCTACCGTCATCACCAGCATGGCGATCATCAGCTCAATCAGCGACAGGCCCGCCTCACGCGGGCGTACGGCTCTGCGATTGCGAGCACGCATCATGCCTCCTATTGCCAGCGGCTACCGCTCCAGATCCAGGTGCGTACGCGCCCGCTGGGCGAAACCGTGATGGCGGCGTAACTCGTGGGGTTCCAGTTGTTCATCTGGTACAGATAGTAGACGAAGCCCACCCGCTGCCCTGCGTAGGTGGTGGCACAGCCTCCGGCGAAGTCCCAGTAGCAGGGATTGCCCTGGGCGTCGAAGCCCATCGCCCACCACAGGTTCTGCGCCACAAAATCCAGTTGCATGGTGCTGGTGTCCGGTCCCGACCCGTACCACATGTTCGTGGGCATTTGTGCCACCACATCGCGCTCACTGGGGTCGATCGACCAGTTGGCGGGGTTGTCTTCCACGAATGTGGTCACGTAGTAGTAGCTGCCTGTCCAATTCCAGGTGAAACCGAGCTTCTCGATCCGGTTGTTGTTCAGCGCCTTCATGCGCACGCGCTGCAGCATCTGGGCTTGCGCCGTGGCCGCCGAACGCAGCCGGAAGTTGGCATACGCCTGCATCACGTTGGGTGCGGCGATGGCGCTCACCACCATGATGATCACCACCACAATCAACAGCTCGACCAGCGAGAATCCAGCCGACTGTCTGCGCAACTTGCTCGTTTTCATGGGTAACAATCCCTCTGCGCGCCCCCTTCTCCCGGGCGCAGCGCTTGCCATACCGGCACCGAGCCGGTTCTGGCCCGCGATGTTAGCACTACTGCACTCCGGCTTCCACCTTCCGCCCGGTGACCGTCATGTCCTTGGTAAACAGAGACTTGAATGGCGATTCAAGGGCCCCTAAACACTGTCCCCATTCGACAATTCTGTTACATTTCGTAACGTTTTTGGAAGATTACTTCCGTTGCTGGCCTTCTGGACTTGCCGGCATCCCCGCCTGGACAATCGCCACCCAGCTTGTCCCCACTTGTTGCCACACCCCCAGCATCCGCCAAGGACCTTGGCCGATCGGCTCCCCGTTCACGGTTCCCTGCACAGATATGGTGTAGGTCACTACCATGTCGTTGCCGTTGGGAGTGACCTGCATCTCACCGATGGAATAGTCGGTGATTTCCACGCCCTTGAGGAACTCCATCTGGGCCGCGCGGTCGCGCGTCCCGGTGGGCACAACCACCACCAGGTTTGATCCCAGATGCCGCTCTACCTCCGGCCAGTTGCGCGCCTTGATCTCCTGCCACAACAGGCGCTCGAACTGCTCGGCTCCGGTGGCGCTGTTCCAGGTGGCCGGCTGCTTTTCCTTCCACATGGTGCAGCCGCCGAGCACCAGCACGACGATCAGTGGCAGCGCAAGCGGGGTGGATTTCGGCATGCGCCAGATTCTACTCCGCGTGCTGCGGAAAAAAGAACGGCCGCCCACTGGGCGGCCGTTCGGTGGAATACTTTGCCTAGTCCCCGTAGACCTCTTCCTTCTCCTCTATCGTCTCCGCCGGCGCCGGGGCGGGTGTGCTGGCCAGCGAGTTGAGCGGCACAAAGTTGGCCGTATCCGGGGTCTGCTCTTTCAGCACCACTTGGCGATACAGCTTCGCCATGCGGGCGTTCTCTTCTTCTTCGTGCAGCTTGGCCGCCCGTGCGCGCAGCTTCTCTTCCCGGGCATTCTTGGCGATGCCCAGCCGGTCGAGATCGTGCTGCTCGTCCGCGTTGACGTGCTCCTGGTTGAGCCGCAGCAACTGCTGCTCGGTGGTTTCCAGGTTCACTTTCTTTCCGCCGGCGAAGATCTCATGCCGCCCGTGCTCTTCGTACCAGCGGGTGAGGGTGGCGGTCATATGCATCTTCTCGATGATGTTGCGCCAGCCGATGCCCGTGTTATAGGCACAGAAGCTGATTTCGCCTTCCTGGGTGGCGTACGGGATGATGCACTGCTCGGTGCGCCGGAAGTCGTAATTGAACAGGTCCTGGAACCACATGCCGGCCACGAACAGGATGTTCCAGCGGTCCTTGCGGCGCCGCTCGATATCCTCCTTCGTGCGCTCGCCGGTGACTTTGCCGTACTTCCTGCCGGCCTGCGCCTTCTTGGTGGCGCCGAAGCCCTTATCGAACTTCATCAGCAGATCGAAGATGGTGAAGTGGGTGGTGGTCTTGAACGGGTTGTAGTTGCGCATCACCGCCAGCGCCATGCCCAGCAGCGACAGTCCACGGCCGCGGCCGGCATCGGTGATGCGGCCCACGTCCTTGGCCAACTGGTCCACGTTCAGGAATGAGGTTAGCGGCGCGGCTTCCTTGGTTTCCTTGTCCACCATGATCGCCATGCCCACCCCGCAGTTGGGGTGGCAGCCGCAGCTCATCTGGCCCCAGCTCGCCTCCGGCCCGTGCACCAGGTCGGCCCAGTCGGAGAAGGTGGAAAGAAAGCTGATGGGGAACCAATCGCGGGCCGGTTCGCCCAGCCCGGTCTGGTTCTTCACGTCGTGCGCCAGGTGGCTGAGGGTGTAGCGCTGCGCCATGCGCCGCTCGTCGGTAATGGCCTCGTCGCGGCCGGTAAAGCTGACTGGCTGGAACGACAGGAAGGAGATGACCTTCGGGTTCTCCAGCCCGAACTGCACCAGCTTGCCCACCTGTTCGTTGTTGATGCCGTTGATGATGGTGGTGACGGGCACGATCTCCACTCCCGCCTTCACCAGGTTCTCGATGGCCCGCAGCTTCACGTCGAACAGGTTGCCCACTTTGCGGTGCGCATTGGCGCCGTTGCCGATGCCGTCGAACTGCAGGTAGGCATAGCGCAGACCCGCTTCCGCCGCTTGCTCGCAGAACTCGTAACTCTTGGCGAACTCGATTCCATTGGTGGCCGCCTGCACGCTGTTGTAGCCCACCTTGCGCGAGTACCGCACCGCGTCCAGGAAGTAGGGCGAGAGCGTGGGCTCGCCGCCCGAGAACTGCACCGACATCTGCCGCTTGGGCTTCAGCGAGATGGCGTTGTCCAGCACCGTCTTGATCTCTTCCCAGGTCAGCTCATGCACAAAGCCCACCTGGTTGGCGTCCATGAAGCAGGGGTCGCACATCATGTTGCAGCGGTTGGTCAGGTCCACGGTCAGCACCGCGCCCCGCCCGTGCTTGATGGTGGAAGAACCGTGGTGATGCAGGTGTTCGTCGGCGTGGGCGCGCATGTCCCGTCCCGGGAACATCTCCTCCAGGTGCCGATAGAACGCGGTATCGATGGACATGATGTCCTCGAAGTGACCGTGCTTGGGGCAGTCCTTGATCATCCAGATCTTGCCGTCGCGCTCCACGATCTGCGCCTTGATCTCGCCTACGCGCTCGTTGAGCAGCACCTCGTGCGGCAGTTTGCCGTCCAGGATCTGCTGCCGGATCTCCGGCACGCACCGCGGGCACAGTGAATCGGTGGTGCGCGGCCAGCCCAGTGGCGGCTTGGTCTTCTGATAGGACTTCAGGATGGGCTTCTCCGACCACCGGGGGGTGAAGGAGGGATTCGGGTTGTACTGGTTCAGCCAGTCGTACACTTTCCAGCCGCACTTGGCGGCCGTGGTCAACCCGAACTCGACGAACTTGATCGGCTTCATCGTGTGCGTTTCTCCCTACCGAGTTTGTGCGCCCACCGGTACACTTTGACGCCCGAGGACACAGTCCTCCGGCGTCACTAATCCTTCAGGCTACAAGCACTTGCGTTCCCTCCCACCAAGAAACCCCGGAAAGGTGCGAAATCGCGGCTCAGTGGCAGGCTTGTGCATTGAACGGTGCGCTGCGCTTGTCTGCTAACCCCTGCGGAATCAACAAGAAAACCTGTTTCGCCGGGTCGTCTCATCAGCCCCCGACGACGAAGCGCGCATTCTAGCAGACCGCTACCTCCCACGTTGAAGGAATTTGCTATTCTGCTGTGGTTCCTGACAACTCGGGATCTAACCCCCTTCATGTCCAGTACTCACTCCAATCTGTTCGTCACTCTCCACGGGATTCCGTTGCGTATCGAGCTGCGCTGGCCGTTCCACCGCGCCACCTCCGGCGCCGATTTCTACGTACTGCACGGTGCGGTGAACCTGGAAGACGGCAGCGGTCTCAAGGCGCAGGCTTCCGCCAATCTGACGCTTACCTTGGCCGAAGAGCTGCCGTCGCTCGAGCCCGTTCACGCGGAATCTCTGGTCGTCAACGCCATCCGCAAGACGGTGGACAACGGCCAGCTCGAGTTCCTCAAGTCCGCCAAGCTGCAGCCGGTCGAGGTTTCGACGCGCTACTATTCTTTCCGCGAGAAGATTGTCCGCTTCCCGGCGCAGAAAGAAGAAGACGTGCGCGGCTTGCTGCGCCGCAAGGTGTATTGGCTGGGCGTTCGGCTGGGCGCTCCCACGGTCTGGCTCGCTGACCCGCACGACGCCAGCTATGTGAACCATCCCGTGGAAAAGCTCTTGCAACTGGCCGCGCCTCTGGCCGCCGACGGCCTCATCCGCCTGGAGGGCGAATACGCCACGCCCACCGACGCGCTTGCCGCCATGCAGGAAACCTTCCAGCACGAGTTGCAGGCCGGCCTGGCTCGTACCAAGGCGCAGTTCAATCCCTCAATGGTCACTTCCTGAGCCCATGAGCTACGCCACCATCGCCGATATGGCTCAGGACTTTGCCCAGGGCGCCGTGGATATCGCCCGTGAGTTCGAGGTCGAGCTGGATTACAGCGAGCAGAGCCTGGAGCGCGTCGAGTTCATCCTCGCCCGCCTGCACGACGAGCTGCGCGGCGGCCCGCCGGGCGTTTCCTCGCCGGATGCGCTCGCTCCTCCCGCCGACCAGATGGAGTTGATGTGCAAGCTTTGGGGCGGCTACCTGGGCGAGGTCGTCCGCCGGCGCTGGGGTGGCGAGTGGAGCGTGGAAACCTATCCCGGCGCCCTGTTCGCCACCCT
Source organism: Terriglobales bacterium (assembly GCA_035454605.1). Taxonomy (NCBI): domain Bacteria; kingdom Pseudomonadati; phylum Acidobacteriota; class Terriglobia; order Terriglobales; species Terriglobales bacterium. The sequence continues at coordinate 577 of DATIGQ010000047.1, read as the reverse complement.
CACGCTCACCATCGGCACCGCCAAGCTCTTCCCATCCATCAAGGTCTACCGCCGCCTCACCGAAGGCGAGCCCGACAACATCTGGACCTTCTACCAAGCCGTCCGCGAAAAACTGGAAGCGATGCCCGGTACCTCCGTGCAGTAGGCCTCGTTCTGGCTCGCCGATTTCTTCGAATCTTTCGAAAATCATTCAATCGGAGAATCCTTGCGCCCCCGGCGCATGCGGGGTACAACGGTGCTCGGAACGCAGCATGAAACCCGCTGACCTTTTCCGCTGGGAAGGCAAAGTCGATCGCGGCGCCTATACCCTGGTCGGCCTGGTCGGATTCGCCATCAAGCACAACCTCGACCGCATCGTGGCCTCCTGGGTCTTCCACAAGCAGTGGGGCATCTTCAACTACTACGTCCCGCCGGGACAGGCGCTGCACATCACCTCGCTGTCGCGAGAGGAAGCTCTGTTCTTCCTCACCATGCTGGCGCTCTCGCTGCCCTTCATCTATGTAGGCATCGGGATGACGCTCAAGCGCCTGCGCTCCGCCGGGCTGCCGGAGTGGCTGGTGGTGTTGTTCTTCGCGCC
>DATIGQ010000046.1 GCA_035454605.1 Terriglobales bacterium | reverse complement strand
CCGGCGCCGATCTCGGCGTCGCCGAGGTACGTCAGGTGGTTGGCCTTGGAGCCGCGGCCGAGGCGCGTCTTCTTGGTTTCGACGAAATTACCCACGTGCGCGCCCTCGCCTACGTCGGTTCCCGGACGCAGGTGGGAATAGGGGCCGACAATGGCGCCACGGCGCACTCGTGACTGGTCGAGAACGCAGCCGGGACGGATGGTGACGCCGCTCTCGATCTCGCAGTCGCTGATTACGCTGTATGAGCGGATGCGGCAGTCGCCACCGATGCGCGTCTTGCCCAGAATCTGCACGAAAGGCTCGACGACCGTGTCCGGTGCGATTTCAACCGCGGCATCGATGACGCAGGTTTCGGGCTGAAAGATGGTCACGCCGGAGTCCATGAGTCGCGCGCACTTTTCGCGACGCAGCAGGGCGTCCAGTTCTACCAGTTCCGCACGCGTGTTGGCGCCGAGAACTTCTTCAGAGCTTTCAGCACGCAACGCGACCACGCGCTCCCCGGCGGCCGCCAGGATCGCCGCCATGTCGGTGAGATAGAACTCGCGATGATAGTTGGCGGTCGAGAGGCGGCGAATATACCGGAAGAGGGGCGCCACGGCGAAAGCGTAGATGCCGGAGTTGATCTCGCGCGCATCCTGCTGTTGGGGGGTGAGCGCGCGGGCCTCGACGATGGCGGAGACCCCGTCACCGTTGGTGCGGATCACACGGCCATAGGCGGCGGGGTCGGGCGGCTCGGCGGTGAGGATGGTCATGGCGGCGCCTTGCGCGCGATGAAAATCGCGCAGCCGAGCGACGGTTTCCGGGCGCACGCGGGGCACGTCGCCGGAGAGCACCAGAACATGCGAATAGGGCGCCAGCGCGCGGCGCGCCACCATGAGCGCGTGTCCGGTGCCGCGCTGTGGCTGCTGCACCACGAAACGCACGCCGGTGGAGGCAACGGCTTCGCGTACGCGCTCGGCCTCGTGGCCGATGATGACGTGGATGTCGCGGGCGGGCACGACTTGGCGCGCAGCGTCAATCACGTGGGCAAGCAGCGGCCTGCCTCCGACCGGATGCAGCACCTTGGGATGCTTCGACTTGAGCCGCGTCCCCTTGCCCGCCGCCAGAATGGCGATGGCGAAGCGCGCCTTGCCGCGTGTGCCCATGCGGGGACTATCTTAGCAGGGAGTGTTTCGGCGAATCGGCTATGGAGCCGCGGGCCGCCAACGCCGCACCCTGTCCCTCGCCATGGGATGGAATGAAGGGGTTAGGGCAGGAAGCTTCGGAACAAAAGGGGGGCACCGTGTTCGCCTTGGACCGAAGTGTGATAGATGGAGGTTTGTGCGATGCGATCCTACTTCAACCCACCCTTCGCTGCGCGAAGAGTGGGGCACCCTCAGCGTCGGTACCGGTGACGGAAGGATGGGCCACCCGTCCGTTTTGGATGATCCAACCATCCTCGGGGATTTCGACAAGTTCCTTAACAACACGATTTCAGGCAACCTGATCGGTGCGGCTGACCTGACTTCGGAAGGAGTCGACGCTGCCACTTCTGTCGTGGCAGGCCAAATAGCCACTGTAAACACGCAAGGAGCATTCTTCAATGAAGGTCCAGATGCAGGTCACTATTTCGTCGTTGATAGAGGGCGTTTCTCGGGCGGTTCCTTCGGGGCTCAAGTGTTCATCATGCTGCATGAGATTGCCCACCTAACGAAGGTCATACCAAACGACAGGACAGGGAACAAGGAAAGGGACAAGAAACTCCATGAGAGGAACGACAAAGCTGTGGACAAGAACTGCAACCAGACACTTAAGGACGCTTCCAATCAGTAGAGCTAGGTGTTTACTCGCTGTCCTTGCGTTTGTGCTCTCCCGGTGGACTCCCTACGCGGAAGCACAGGTGGCTCCAGTTCATATTGAGTTTCCTCGGTACCCGGAGATGGCCTTATATGCGCAGGTTCAAGGGAAGGTGCATGTTCGTGTTCATGTGGCCATGGACGGGACCGTGGAAACGGTTCGGCTTGTGGATGGGCACGAGCTCCTAGCGACACCAGCTCTGCAAAGCGCACGAGCTTGGCGGTTCCCCCGGATGCCTCAGACGGACGATTTCGAGCTCATTTTCGATTTTCGGCTCGAAAAAGAGCGCACGCCCTGCCCTCGCGATAGAGTATTCTTCGACGCGCCCAACATTGCTGTCATCGCTTCCAATCCTCCGCCGAAAGGAGGCGACAGCTGGCCAACAGTACCTAGGAAAAGGGAAGAATCGCAGTAGTCGTGACCGGAGCATCTTGCGCGCAGAAGCGAGCCGCGAAGGCTGCCTCACGCCCGCCGCTGCCGCACGAGGTCGAGCAGCAGGGAGGCGAGGCGGTCGGAGCGGTGGCGGGCGACGCCGTCCGGCTCGAGCAGGTCAGCGAGCACCGGACGGACGCCCAGGGCGGCGATGGCATCGAGATCGTTGACGACCTGGGCCGCGCCCTCCAGGGCGTAACGGGCGCGCAGTTCTGCCGAAAGCGGCGCCGAGTTCAGCACCGCCAGGTCGAAGACCCTGGTGCCCGCGTGCTGAAAGATGGCGCGGATATGATCGGCGGCGCTGAGCCCCAGACTCTCATTGGCCTGGGTCATGAGATTGCCGACGTAGACCTTGAGCGCGGGCGCGGCGGCGATGGCTTCCGGGATGCCGTGCACGCACAGGTTGGGAATGAGGCTGGTGAACAGAGATCCCGGCCCGATGGTGATGAGGTCGGCAGCGGCGATGGCGGCCAGGGTCTGCGGCAAGGGCCGCGCATCGGGCGGCACGAGGTAGAGTTCCTGGATGCGCCGGGAACTGGCGCTGATGGCGGTTTCTCCGCGCACGCGCGAGCCGTCGTCCATGAGGGCTTCCAGTTCCACATCGGCGGTGGTGGAAGGGAAGATCTGGCCGCGCGCGGCGAGTATCCCCGAAGAGAGGCGCACGGCTTCGGCAAAGTCGCCGGTGATGGAAGTCAGGGCACTGAGGAAGAGGTTGCCGAAGTTGTGTCCCTCCAGGCCGGAGCCGGAAGCGAAGCGGAACTGGAAGAGGCGGCTGAGCAGGGCCTCGTCCTCCGAGAGCGCCACCATGCAGTTGCGGATGTCGCCGGGCGGGAGCATGTGCAGCTCGCGGCGCAGGCGGCCGCTGGAGCCACCGTCGTCGGTTACGGTGACGACGGCGGTGAGGTCGGCAACCGGGAAGGAAGAGGAACCCGGCGGCATGGCCGCATCCAGCACGTGCCGCTTCAGACCGCGCAGGACCACGGAGAGTCCTGAGCCTCCGCCCAATGCCACGACACGACAACCGGGCGTGACTTCCGCTTGGACTGGAGAACTCATGGGAGAGGAAGCGACTGCCAGTTTACCGCCGCCTGCCCTCCGCAGGGACCGAGGGCGGCGCTTCGACACCTTCCTCCGGGTAGAGCAGTTCGGTGAAGCGGGGATCGTCGAACAGGTTCTGGAAGTCGGGATCGTTGCGCGCCTGCAGGCGGTTGGCGGCGTTCATGCGAATGGCACGGTCCAGGCTGCGGAGCGAGTCCTCCACGCGGCCGGCCAGGCAATCCAGGACGGAGAGGCCATACACGGCATAGTCCGCCTTGGGGTGCTGCTTGAGGATCTTCTCCAGATGGCTGCGGGCTTCCGGGTAGCTGCCGGAGTTCATGAGGGAAATGGCGTAGTCGTAGTGCTCCTCTGGCGTCTTGAAGCTGGTTCCAGTGCGCGCCAGGTGCTGGTTGCAGGTGTTCAGATGCACCGCGGCCCGATCCGCCAATTCCCGGCTGGGGCCTTTCACGACCTTCTCCAACAGCGCTTTCGCCCGCTCGAACTTGTGCTCCTGCATGGCCTTCAAGCCGGCTTCGTAGTTTTCCACAAGCTGGGTGAGCGCAGGGTCGTCCAGCTGGGCCACATGCCGTAAAGGCTGCGGTCGAGCGGATTGAACGAAGCTCGCGGTCCGCGCAGACGCCTTTCTTTTCTTTCGCTTAGCTGCGGAACGCTTGAGCTTTGCTGCGCCTTTTCGTTTCATCACTAACGCTTTCCGTGGGGAAGGGATTGCAAGGCCCCTGTGCACATCTGTGGAAAACAACCGGCAGCACCGGACCAAGAACCAATGAAGCAGCCCTTATACGCGCAACTGACGAATGCGTCAACTGCACCAGAGACGGTGCAATGCTACGGAGTGGAACCTTCCTGCTGGAGGTCGATCTGCTGCCAGTCCCCACGGATGATGCCTTCGCGGATCTGGGCCGCGGTCTTCTTCTTCTGCACCATCTGATGGGTGTAGAAGACCTCCTTCATGCAGGTGGCACAGTGAGCGCCGTGGGCGCTCTCAAAGCAGGAGCGCAGGCTGCCGTGACCGATGCTGCGGTCGCAGAAGCAATAGCAGGGCTGCTGGTAGAGCACACGGCTGTGCTTCTCGGCCAGTTCGTAAGAACGGGCCTGGAACGGGAAGCGGAAACCCTCGCCGACCCGCTCCGCCGCGGGAAGGATGGGCGGGAGTTTTGCGCTCTTCGCGGGAGGCTGGGTGTGGTAGGCAGGAATCTCGGAGGCCTGGCTGACCCACTGGGCCGAAGTGGCCGCGGTCACCAAAGCCACAAATGCAAGCGTCAGGATTCGTCTCATGAGAGCTCCACCGCTATTCTACCCTAGCGTTGGATGGCGGAGAAAGCGGAAGGGTTACCAAGGGTTCACGCCCTCGGGATTACCTTTGTGCGGCCGGATTCATCTAAAATCGGAGCGGAACAGGACAGCATGCTCACGGACAAAAGCCAGCCCGCAGCCGAGCACGCAGCGGCGCCGAGGTCTGTGTGGCAGACGTGGGTGCGCGACCTGCTGATCGCCTGCGGTATTGCCGCCTTCATCATCCTGTTCCTGTACCAGCCGGTGAAGGTGGAAGGCAACAGCATGCTGCCCAGCCTGGAAGACCAGCAGCGCATTTTCATCAACAAATTCGTATACCGGCTGGAGGCCATCCATCACGGCGACATCGTGGTGTTCCGCTATCCGCGCGACCCGTCGAAGAGCTACATCAAGCGCGTGATTGGAGTGCCCGGAGACCGGGTGCGGGTGGCGGCGGGACGCGTGCTGCTGAACGGCACCTTGATCGATGAGCCTTATGTCCCCAAGCAGTATTGGGATTTCCGTTCCTATCCCGAGGTCCTGGTGCCGCCGGGGGCGTACTATGTCCTGGGCGACCACCGCCTGATGTCGAATGACAGCCGCGAGTTCGGGCCGGTGCGCGAAGAGAACATTTACGGCAAGGCGGTTTTCGTATACTGGCCGGTGGCGCGGCTGGGAACGCTGCAATAGGAATCAAGCGCAGTCGGACCGCGCAGGTTTGCGGCACTGGGGGAGGCTGTGGCGGACGAACAGCAGGCCGGTCAGCCGGAACAGGCGCCGGAGGAGTCCGGAGAACAAGAGCAGGATCGACGGGGGCAGGGCACGGTCATCGGGGCCCTGATTCTGGCGATCCTAGGAGCGTTCCTGTCGTTCTTCGCGGTAGTGCTGGTGACGCTGCTGGGGCTGTTGCTCACGGTGCGTGACACCGGGGATTGGGCCGCCCCGATGGGCACCGTCATCGTGCAGGTAGCGGCGCCGACCGCGTTCGTGGTTTTCTTCATCACGCTGGTGCTGATGCTGCGCCGGCTGCGCTGAACGTCAAGCTTGGCGCTTCCGCGATTGCCTGCTAGAATTCATAAAATCCAGTTCCCGGAGCGCGAATGGAGGCCATCCTGGCGCTGGAAGACGGACGCGTCTTCCGCGGCAAGGGGTTCGGTGCAAAAGGCGAGTGCTACGGGGAAGTCGTTTTTAATACCGCCATCACCGGCTACCAGGAGATCTTCACCGATCCGTCCTACGCCGGGCAGATCGTAGTCCTTACCAATCCCCAGATCGGAAACTACGGGACCAATCCTGACGACCAGGAGTCCACGCGGCCCTACATCGAAGGGCTGGTGGTGCGCGAGTTCTCGCGCATCAGCTCCAACTGGCGCTCGCAGGAAGTGGCGGAAGAATACCTGGAACGCTTCAAGATCCCGGTAATCGCGGAGATCGACTCGCGAGCCGTCGTGCGCCACCTGCGCGAGCACGGAGTGATGCGCGGCGTGATCTCTTCGCTGGAGACGGACGCCGAGAAGCTCATCGCCAAGGCGCTCTCCATCCCCAAGATGGACGGCCAGGACCTGGCCAAGGTGGTCACCACCAAACAGCGCTACGTGTGGGAAGTGGGCGAGCGCTCGCATGAGCCCACCGAAGTGGTCGGGGTGAAGGACGAGCCGGCGCGCTTCCACGTAGTGGCATACGACTACGGCATCAAGCACAACATCCTGAGGAAGCTGGTGGCCAACGGCTGCAAGGTCACGGTAGTGCCGGCGGAGACGGCGGCCGAGGACGTGCTCACGCTGGCGCCCGACGGCGTCTTTCTCTCCAATGGCCCCGGCGACCCGGAGCCGTGCACGTACGCGCAGGAGAACATCCGGCGGCTGGCGGGGCGCGTGCCTATCTTCGGTATCTGCCTGGGGCACCAGTTGATCGGGCTGGCGCTGGGCGGCAAGACCTACAAGCTGAAGTTCGGCCACCACGGCGGCAACCATCCGGTGAAGCAACTGGCGACGGGTAAGGTCGAGATCACCTCGCACAACCACAACTTCGCCGTGGACCCGGATTCGCTCGCGGCCAGCGAAGTCGAGCTGAC
>DATIGQ010000045.1 GCA_035454605.1 Terriglobales bacterium | reverse complement strand
GGGACGGCACGACAGAGGTTCCGGAGAACTATCTGGTTCCCCTCAGCGGATCGAGAACCGTTCCGACAGTAGCCGCCATTGCTCGAGCGGGCGAGCCGGTGAAGTTGCTCGCCGGAAGGACCATTGTCGTCAACAACGGCGACGGTACTTTCCGAGCTCCACGCACGTATGGCAATGAAACGTCCGCTTCAGAAAAGCATGCGCGCATGGCAGATCTCAACTTGGATGGAGAACTCGATCTGCTGGTGACGACAGAGACTCAAGCTCTGGATGTCTTTGACGTGCAACGGCCAGGATCGGTTCGGGTCTTCTTCAGCCTGGGTAACGGCCAGTTTTCCAATCCAATCAATCTCGGTTGCCAAACCCCCGGCCGGAGCGCAGTTGCAGACATAAACCTTGATGGCAAGCCAGACGTGGTTGTCAGCAGCTATGGCATTGGCGGGTTCCGGCCCGATAGTGGGCCAGCACACATTTGCACGTTCCTAGGTGACGGACTCGGGGCCTTCTCTGCCCCACTAGTCACTGAAGTCGGTCCGGCCGGCTCTACGAACGGACTCGGTCCATCAACGAACAGCCTGGCACTGGGCGACCTAAACCGGGACGGAAGCGTTGACATAGTGTTTGCCAATACAGCCGGTCTGGGCCCTGACATCGTCGACCCGTCGACCAGAGATACAACTGTCACCGTGCTACTGGGAAATGGCGACGGTAGCTTTGGTGCTCCTGGGTTGCTGGCCGACTTCGGTCCCACAGAAGTCAGAGACATGGCAATCGGTGAATTTAACGGCGACGGGAAACTCGACATGGTGCTGACCGCCGGGCAACAGGTCTATCCCTTCTATGGCAGTGGTGACGGGTCCCTGACCATTTCCGAATCCATCGGGTCAACTCCCGGCGATCTGTCGACGCTAGCAACGGGCGAATTTAGCGATGATGGTGGGGGAGGGCGCACTGGTGGCAACGAGGGCCGGACTGGTGGGAACGAGCTAGTGACTGCTGCCGAGGATGGGATTCAGCTGTTTCTCAACAACAGCGGCGTGTTGCAACCTATCAGCCTGCCCGTAACGGGGAATTTTTCCTCTGTTACCTCTGGCGATATCAACGGTGATCGCTTGGATGACATGGTGCTCACCGAGAGCAGTGGGAGGGTAACGATCTTGCTGGGCAACGGCGACGGTACGTTCCAGCCAGCAGAGGAGTATGCCGTAGGGGACTCTCCGCGTTCAGTCACGCTGCCCGATGTGAACGGCGATGGCGCTCCGGATGTTGGGTTACTGTCTAGCGGTGGCTTCAACGTATTCCTCAATGCCGGCGGGACTTCAGTCACGTTGCAGAGTTCTCTGGCAGCGGCGGTCCAGCAGCAGCCCATCAGCTTCACCGCGACGGTGGCGGCAACAGTGCCCGGCGCGGGCAGCCCCAGCGGCACGGTGACCTTCAAGGACGTGTCGGTGTTCCCCATAATCACGCTGGGTACGGCGGAGCTGCTCAACGGCACGGCCCAGTTGACCACCGGGCTGCCGGTGGGGACGCACGACATCCAGGCGTTCTACTCTGGCGACACGACCTTCAACCCCAAGGCCTCGAACCAGGTGAGCGAGGTCATCACGGGAGAGACGAGCGGCGGCAGCGGAGGCAAGGGCGGCGGGGAGCCGCTGAGTTGCAGTGTTTCGTCTTCGTCGTTGGCCTCAGCCTCGAGCCCCACGGCGGCGGCAACGGCGGCCCTGGCGCCGCGGCGGAGTGAGCGGACACTCGGAGCGCGGGGCGGGGGCACGATCAGCCGTCCGGCCGTACTCCTGCGCGAGTTCCGGGAGGGCGGAGGCGGCTGGAAGACGCCTCACGATCCAGCGTTCGCGGTGAGCGTGAAAGAAACCCTCGACACGGCAGCCGAGCCCATCGCTCTGCCGGAGCCCACGACTTCGCCCGATCCGGTCTCCTTGCCCGGTCCCATCGCTCTGCCTGATCCCGTCACTGAACCCGCCCCGACGGGTGCCCCGGATCCGACAGTCGCACCCGACCCGTTGGCTCTGCCGCTGACGGCCGAGCAGCGCCAGGACTTCCGGCTCGGCAAGCCCTACCTCGCTACTTCCCGGGCCACGGGTGCGGGGCAGCGTCAGCCGCGGGTACCGGCCACGGCCCAGGTGCTGGGCCCGGGGATGGTCTTGGGCTTTGACGGCCTCAGCCACTTCGGGATGCGCAACGCCGACGACGGCAACCAAGCCTCGCTGGAGCCGCCGGACATGGGCCTGGCAGCCAGCGACAACCAAGTGGTGCAGATCGTCAACGGGGCCCTGGCGGTGTACTCCACCGAAGGGCTGCTCTTGGCTGGTCCCAGTTCCCTGAACCTGTTCTTCGGGCTGCCCCATGCCGTGGATCGCACCGTAGTGCCCAAGCAGTTCGGGCCCTTCGTGGCCGATCCCCGGGCGCTCTACGATCCCCAACTCGGGCGCTGGTACATCGTTGCGCTGAAGGTAGCGACGAACCCGCTCTCGGGCGCGTTCCTGTCCAGTTCCTCGACGCTTCTGGCGGTGAGCCGAGGCTCGGATGCCACCGGCTTGTTCGACTTCTACGAGATCGACGTCACCGATGATGGCTACGGCGACTGCCCCTGCATCGGCGACCAGCCCTTGCTGGGGATGAACCGGGAAGCCCTGTTCCTCAGCATGAACCAGTTCTCCTTCCGCACGCGCCAGTTCCAGACCGCTCTGGTGCTGGCCATCGACAAGGGGCAGTTGCTGAAGAAGCAGCGGGTACGGGCGGTGGGCTTCCAGAACCTGACGGTCGAGGGAGAGCCGGCCTTCTCGGTGTACCCGGCCATTCCGGCGCCGGGGACGAGTACGACGCCAGGGGTCGAGTTCTTCCTGAGCACGCTGAACTTCAGCGGGGCGGGGGATGACCGGCTGGCAGTGTGGGCCATGTCGGATACCCGCCAGGTAGCCTACGGGAGCCAGGGAAAGGTGGGTATCCAGAGCCTGGTGGTGAACGTGGACCCCTACGACAAGCCCACCACCTCGCTGCAGATGTCCGGACCGACGCCGCTACTCGACGAGCTCAATGCCGGGCTGGTGTGTGACGGCAGCGGGCTGTTCTCCCAGGCTACCAATGAGGTGCTGGAAGCGCTGGACGCCAACGATGACCGCATGCAGCAGGTGTACCAGCGGGGCGGCGAACTGCTGGCCGCCTTCGGCACGCGGGTGATGGTGGCCGGTCAGGAGCAGATGGGCGTGGCCTGGGTGCGCATCGGGGCGACAAGCGACGGTTGTTCGATCTCAGCCACGGTGAATCAGCAGGGGCAGCTCGGGGCAGCCGGCCAGGATCTGCTCTTCCCCGCTCTGGCGGTGAACGCCCAGGGCAAGGGCGTAGTGGGCTTCACCGTCACCGGAAGTAATCTGATGCCCGGCTTCGGCTATGCCCACCTGAACGCTGGAGGAGTGGAGAACGCGGTGAACTTGGTGGTGACGGGGGCGGCACCGGAAGACGGCTTTAGCGGCTACCGTCGCTGCGGCGGTCGCGGCGTGGCGCGCTGGGGCGACTACTCGGGAGCCGCGGTAAGTCCCAACGGCGACCTGTGGACGGCCGGCGAGTACATCCCCAACGCCACCCGCACCCAGCTCGCTAACTGGGGCTCCCATGTCGTACGCATCACGCCACCATGCGGACCATCAAGATGAATGCGGATTCGCTGAGGTTCAGGAAGAGTGCAGTGGCGTTGCTCGTATTGCTCGGCCTGGCTCTGCCGGCCTTCGGGCAATCGCGAGCACCCGCGCGCCGCGTCAAAGCCACTCGCTTCCGGATGAACTTCGCTGAATTGGCAGAACGCGAAGCCGCAGGCCCGAAGAGGCCGGTGGAGCGTCGCGTGATTCCGTTCCGGCCGATACCTGTGCAGTCGATCCCACCGGGGGCGCTCGCGGCCGCGGCTGCCTCCAAAGCCGTCGCACCGGCGGCCCCGGTTCCGGGCCCGGCACCTCTTCCTCTGGCCTCTTCTCCGGCCCCGGCCAGCAGTTTCCTGGCGCTCAACGATAACGACACCAGTATTCCGCCGGACACGCAGGGATCCGTCGGCCCCAATCATGTGATGACCACTCTGAACAGCGAGATCCGCATCACCAACCGTTCGGGTGTCGAGGCCAGCCGCATGGCTCTTGAGACTTTCTGGTCGGGCACCGGGGCCAGCGGTGTTTTCGATCCCAGGGTCGAATACGATCCTTTCAACAATCGCTGGATTGTGAGCGCGGCCAGCAACTCGGATTCGGCTGGCTCTTCGGTGCTTATCGGAGCCTCGCTCACGAGCGACCCGACCGGAACCTGGAATCTCTACCGCATCGACGCCGACGGCACGGACGCGAACTCGGCCGATTATCCGTCCCTGGGCTTCAACAAGGACTGGGTCGTGGTGACGGTGAACATGTTCGCCATCAGTGACAGCAGCTTCACCCGTTCGGACGTCCACGTGCTCCGCAAGAGTGAGCTTTATGCCGGAGCAATGAGCGTGACCGACGCCGTCTTCCCTGACACCAGCGGCGGCTTCGCCCCGGCTGTCACCCACGACAATTCCCTGGCTACCGAATACCTGGTGCAGGACTTCAACGGCAACTTCAGTGGCAGCGGCTTCCTGCGCATGGCCACCATCACCGGCGCTGTCGGTTCGGAGGTGTTCACCACCCTCGATGGCAACCTTGTCTCCACCCCCAATCCCTGGGACTTCTCCCCTGCCGGCTTTGAGGACTTCGCTCCCCAGAGTGGCAGCACGGAAAGGATTCAGAACAACGACTCGCGCATCCTGAAGGTGGTCTACCGCAACGGCTCGCTGTGGGCGTCGCATACGGCGTTCCTGCCCGCGGGAGCGCCCACCCGCTCTGCGGCGCAGTGGTGGCAGTTCACGCCCGCGGGATCAGTGCAGCAGTTCGGACGCGTCGACGATCCCACCGGCATCGTTTTCCGCGCTTTCCCCACCCTGGCGGTGAACTCCGCCGGGGATGTGCTGCTGGGCTACTCGCGCTTCTCGGGGTCGCAGTTCGCCACCGCCGCCTACTCCCTTCGCCGTGCCGCCGACCCGGCCAATACCATGCGCGATGAGGTGGTCCTCAAGGGGGGAGAGGACAGCTATTTCAAGACCTTCGGCGGCCCCGATAATCGCTGGGGCGATTACAGCAACACGGTGGTCGATCCCGCGAACGACACCGACATGTGGACCATCCAGGAGTACGCGGCGGCCCAGGTCTCGGGCGAGAGCCGTTGGGGCACATGGTGGGGAAAGGTCGTGCCCTCGGGAGCGCCTGCACCATCCAGCGTAACCTTCTCGAACGCCAGCCAAATCACCGTCAACGACAGCGTCTCGCCTCCGACCATGGCCAGCCCTTACCCTTCCAGCATCACGGTTTCCGGGCTCACCGGTACCATCAACAAAGTAACCGTAAAGTTGAAAGGCCTGACGCATACCTTCCCGGGCGACCTCGATATCCTCCTGGTCGGGCCCACCGGAGCCAACCTGATCCTCATGTCGGATGTGGATGCCGACCCTACAGCCGGCGTGCAACTCACCTTTGATGATGCTGCCGCCTCTCCCTTGCTCAGCTCCGGTCCCTTAGTATCCGGAAGCTTCCAGCCCACCGATTACGCCAGTACCGGCACGGAGAGCTTTCCCTCCCCTGCGCCGGCTCCTTCGGCCGACACCACGCTATCGATATTCAACGGGACCAGCCCCAACGGAACCTGGAGCCTCTATGTGGTGGATGATGAAGAACTCGACTCCGGCTCCCTATCTCTGGGATGGGAAATCAGCTTCGAGGGCCCGGCCGCGCCGCCCACGGTCAGCGTGGGCAATTCCGGCGCCATCACCATCAATGACGGCGGCACGCCGCCCACCGCAGCCAGCCCCTACCCGTCCAATATCGTGGTATCGGGACTCGCCGGCAACATCACCAAGCTGCGGGTGCGGCTGAACGGATTCAGTCACACCTTCCCCGATGACGTCGATATCCTTCTGGTTGGCCCCACCGGAACCAACATCGTCTTGATGTCCGACGTCGGCGGCGGCACCGACGTCAGCAATCTGCAGCTCACCCTTGACGATGATGGACCCTTCCTTCCCGACAACGGCCCTCTGGCTTCCGCGAGCTTCAAGCCCACCAACAACGCCGGAGATGGGAGCGATACCTACCCGTCTCCCGCGCCCACACCATCGGCCAATACGATGCTATCCATCTTCAACGGCACCAGTCCCAATGGCACCTGGAGTCTCTATGTCGTGGACGATGAAAGCCAGGACGCTGGATCTGTCTCCGGGGGCTGGGAGCTCATTTTTGAAGGCCCCACGCTGCCGCGCAAGCGCCGGGCGCAAGTCGTAAGCGAGTAGCACATTCGCCCCAGAAGGGTCGCTCAGGAACGGCCGCGCCTCTGGCTAGCCGTGAACGCCCCGAGGACCGGTGTAAGTGATGGAAACCATGGTGGAGCTAGTCGGGATCGAACCGACGACCTCATCGTTGCGAACGATGCGCTCTCCCAGCTGAGCTATAGCCCCACGCGAGGGCTATTTTAACAGAGGCCTAGTACGGCCCGATGATGCCGCCGATCGTCCGCCCGCGAGGCTGCGGAGCTTCTCCGCGCACGCCCAGCGCTTCCGCGATCACGTCCAGGTACTTCAGCCCCGACCCGGTGTTGAACAGCACCACGGTCTCCTCGGGCGCAAGGAACTCTTGCGACCGCAACTTCTTGTAGGCCGCCAGCGACGCCGCTCCCTCCGGTGCGGCGAACAGGCCATCCTCGCGCGCCCACTCGACCACCGCCGCCATGATCTCGGCGTCGCTCACTGCCACCGCCGTACCCTGGCTCTGGCGCAGAATGTCGAGGATCAGGTAATCGCCGTACGCCTTGGGCACCCGCAGCCCGGCGGCAATGGTGGCCGCCTGCGGCCACACGTCCGCCGTTTTCTTGCTCTCATGGAACGCTTTAGGAATAGGCGCGCAACCCGTTGACTGGACAGCAATCATCTTCGGCCGCTTTCCATCGGTCCAACCCAGAGCTTCCATCTCGTCAAACGCCTTCCACATGCCGATCAGTCCCACCCCGCCGCCGGTGGGATAGATGATGGCGTCGGGAAGCCGCCATCCCATCTGCTCGGCCACTTCGTACGCCATGGTCTTCTTGCCTTCGACGCGGAACGGTTCCTTGAGCGTAGAGACGTCGTACCAGCCCTCGACTTCCGCCTGCTGCTGCAGCAGGCGCGCGCAGTCGCCGATCAAGCCATCCACCAGCGTGACCTCGGCGCCGTAGGCCTGGCACTCCACGCGATTGGCCAGCGGCACGTCGCGCGGCATGAAGATGTGCGCCTCCAGTTCCGCCGCGGCCGCGTACGCCGCCAGTGCCGAAGCCGCGTTGCCCGCGGAAGGAATCGCCAGTTTGCGCTTGCCCCAGGCGCGCGCCATGGTCACCGCCGCCGAGAGCCCGCGCGCCTTGAAGCTGCCGGTGGGGTTCAGACCTTCATCTTTGATCCACACGTTCGGATAGCGCCGGCTGCGCAGCAGCGGCGTGAATCCTTCCCCCAGCGTGACCGGAGCTGCCTCGGGCAGCACTTCGGCGTAGCGCCACATGCTGGCCGGACGCCCGGCCAGCAGGGCGCGGGAGAACGAGTGCCTCAGCCGTTCCAGGTCGTAACGCACCCAGAACGTTCCGCCGTCCTTCGCGCACACCCCCGGCGGCGCGTCCGGCGGCACTCGCGCGCCGCACTTCGAGCACTCGAAGTATTCGATCGCTGCCATCTAGGTTCGCCCTGCGTCCTTCTTGCGGATGTAGAGCGTCTTCTCCACTTCCGCGCACACCGCTCCTTCCGTGTCTATCAGCTCCACCCGGTATACGCGATCGATGGAAGTCTTCTCCGCCGTCTCGCGGCGAATAGCATCCAGTCTGCGTCCTCCAGCCTGAACTCGGCGCGCAGGGTCGAGCGGCCCGGCTTGCGAAAGCGGATGGTGGCCGTTTTGTCCCAGACGATGTACTCCAGCCCCAGGCAGTGAATGAGCATCAGCATGTAGATGGGGTCGACGGCGGCGTACATGGCGCCGCCGAAGATGGTACCCACGTAGTTGCGGGTGCGCCAGTTCAGCGGCACTTCGACCCGCACTTCGCGCCAGTCGCCGCCGATGTAGGTGACCCGCGCCCCGCCGGCCGCGAACGCATAGCAGAGGTTCACGGCCCAGCGCAAGCGGCGCGTGGCCCAGGATTCCGGCATGTCGGGAAGTCTATCGCGCCGGCTGGCCCGTCTGCTTCAGCAGGGCTTCCGCGCGCCGGAACCAGGGACGCTCCCGCCGCTGCAGGTATCGCGGCAGCGTGGCCTTCTTGTTCAGGATGCGTTGCGCCCATTGCCGCGCTTCCTCTGCCCTTCCCTGCTCCAGCAGGAAGCGCGCGTAGTGATACTGCGTCTCGGAGATGGTCGAAGTGGCGGCCACTTCGCGGAACAGCGCCTCCGCCTTCTCCACTTGCCCGGTGCGCGCGTAGGCATCGGCCAGCAGGCCCGCGGCTCGCTGGAAGTCGTGCTTGGGATCCATCTTGTAAACCCGCTCCAGGTCACCCACGGCGGACTTCATGTCACCCAACTCGATCTCGCACAGCGCCCGCCGGTAAAACGGATCCGCGGAATCCGTCCGCGCCGAAATCGATCGGTCGTAGCATTCCTTGGCGCGCGCGAAGTTCCGCTGTTCCGTGTACAGGTCGCCCAGCTCTTCGTAGTTCCCCGGCGCCGGGTTGTCCAGCACCATCACTTCCAGCTCCCTGATGCGGCCACGATGCGAATAGCGCTGGAAGGTTCCGCCCAGCAGGCCCAGGTCGGGCACGGCCTCCACCAGCAGGTAGATGAACGCCCCCAGGCCCCCGCCAATCAGGATCACCCACACCCAGTAGGTGTCCGGCCGCCGCCGCGCAAAGTGCACCAGCGCCAGCACCTGCAGCAGGATGCCCCAGGTATAGAAGAAGGAAATCGCGCCCATGGCCGCCCTGCCCCGCACTATAGCACGGGGTTTCCGCTCGCCGGACCCGGTCTGCAACGCCAAAGTAACTGCCGGGTGAGCAGGGCTCGATTCGCCGATTCGAGTTCGGCGATTCGGCAATCTGAGAAACGTCCATCTACAATCGTCCGTGGATTTCTCATGTCCTACTCCACCAGCGCCCGCTACTACGACCTGGACTACCAGGCGCTCGGCTACAACCGCGACATCCCTTTCTACGTCGGCATGGCGCGCGAATCCGGCGGGCCTGTCCTGGAGATGGGCTGCGGCACCGGACGCACGCTCATCCCCACGGCGCGCGCTGGCATCGACATCCACGGCCTGGAGCTCAGTCCGGACATGCTGGCCTGCCTGGCCGCTTCCCTCGAGCGCGAACCCGCGGAAGTCCGCCGCCACGTCTCCTTCGCTCAGGGCGACATGCGTACCGCTTCCCTCGAACGCCGCTTTCCCCTTATCACCGCGCCTTTTCGCGTGGTGCAGCATCTGCACACCCGCGACGACCAGCGTGCCTGGCTGCGCACCGTCCGCCGGCATCTCGCTCCTCACGGCCGCCTGGTCTTCGACGTCTTCCAGCCCGACTACACCCTTATTGCCGCGGCGCGCGAACCGTGGGTGGAACTCGAGCGGGACGACCCGGAAACCGGCGCCCGCATTCGCCGTGTGGCCTCCACCCGGAACCATCCCGCTTCCCAGACCATTGACATCACGTTCCGCTGGGAGCGGCAAGTAGCCTCCGGCGGCTGGCTTCCCGACGGTGACTCCCGCCTTACCATCCGCTGGTACACGCACGCCGAGCTGCTCAATCTGCTCGAGCTCGAGGGCCTGGAAGTCGCGGCCGAATGGGGCTCGTTCGACCGTCAGCCCTTCGGCGAGGATTCCCGCGACCAGATCCTGGTGGCACGGGCAAACGCCGCCTAGGCTGTGTCACTGACCTTCCCACCGCCATCGGTTAGACTACGCATGTGAAGCCGGACATCCGTCTCTTGGCGGTGGATATCGACGGCACCCTGCTCGACCCCACCTCCGAGCTG
Source organism: Terriglobales bacterium (assembly GCA_035454605.1). Lineage (NCBI taxonomy): Bacteria > Pseudomonadati > Acidobacteriota > Terriglobia > Terriglobales > Terriglobales bacterium. The sequence goes on along the minus strand of DATIGQ010000045.1, from coordinate 3,563 downwards.
CCCGCCGCCAACCTGGCCGCGCTGCAGCGCGCCCACGCCAAGGGCGTTGAGGTCGTGCTGGTCACCGGGCGCCGCTACCGCTTCGCCCTGCCCATCGCCGAGAGCCTGGGTTTCGACTCCTGGCTGATCACTTCGAACGGCGCCATCATCCGCTCCCTCCACGGCGAGACCTTCTTCCGCGACCTCATGCCGGTGGAGACCGCCCTTCGCCTGTGCTCCGCCATGGATGCCTTTCGCCGAGCCGCGGTTGTCACTTTCGACGTCGAAGGCAAGGGCTCTCTGGTCGTAGAGACCACGGAAGGCTTCGATCCCGGCATAAGGCGATGGCTGGAGCGCAATCGCGACTCCATCGACTTCGTCGTCCCGCTCGAAGACGCGCTCACCACCGACCCGGTGCAGATGGCGTTCGCCGGCTCGCTCGACCACATGGCCCGCGCCGAAGCGCATCTGCGTTCCACCACGGTCGAATCCGAGCTCACCATCCTGCGCACCCGCTATCCCGCCCGCGACTTGTCCATCATGGACGTCCTACGGCGCGACTGCTCCAAGGGCCACACCCTCGAGCGCTGGGCCCGCCATCGCGGCCTCGAGCGCTCCCAGGTGATGGCCATTGGCGACAACTTCAACGATGTCGAGATGCTGGAGTACGCCGGCCTCCCCGTGGTCATGGGCAACGCCGCCGAAGAGATGAAGCAGAACGGCTGGGCCATCACCCTGGCCAACGACCAGGCGGGGGTCGCCGCCGCCGTGGAGGAGTTCATCGGCTGACCTCGCCCTGTGGACCGGGCGAAGGCCTGTCGGCAAGGAACAGAACAGTCGGCCGCGAAAGCGGCGCGTAGATCTGCCTCGTCACCTCAGCGCTTGTATGGCTCTCCGTCCACCAGGATGCCGAGGTCTCGGATATTGTCGACCTTGTGTAGCTTCCAACCGGCGTCCGTTTTCTTCCAGGTTTCCCGTTGCAGCGCACGCGCCTGGACTTGGTGCAACGTCCCATCGGGAAGACGCTGCATGCGCACGGTGTCTTGCAGGACGTCGGCACTCGCCAGGTCTCCTTCAACCTCCAAGGTTCCTATCTCGAACTCGAGGGAGAGGAAGTGGTCGATCATGCCGAGGAGCCGACGCGTGTAGGCTTCCATGTCGGCGCGACTGTTGACTTTTCCGTCGGGCGTTAGCGTGTGAAAGTCATCCGTGCGCAACGCCATGATCGCCTTCACGTCCTTGGCTCGGAAGGCGTCCGTGTTGAGCGTATACCAGGCTTCGATGGCTTTCCGCACCGGCTTCGACTTGTCGCGGACGATGACTTTGCCGCCCTTCGACTTTGTCTTCCACTCCGTTGAAGGAGTGGCTGGCGCATCGGTCGGGACCTGCGCGACCAGCAACGGCCAGCACACGACTACCCAGAACAGGCTCAGCAGCCCTGGCTTCTTCATGGTTTCCCTCCGTTCGCGGCTTGAACCGGACTCTGGTCCATATAGACAGGTGTCTTGGGGATTGGTGAGTGCCGAGTCGACCGCCCCCGGACCGCCCTGTTGACCTTCCCTTCGCTTGCCCCTAACATCAGTGCGTCGCCCTTCATGGAAACCCTCGTCGGACGCGCCGTCTCCCACTACAACGTTCTTCGCCGCTTGGGTGGCGGCGGCATGGGTGTGGTCTATGAGGCCGAAGATACCAGCCTGGGCCGCCGGGTGGCGGTCAAGTTCCTGCCCCCGGAGCTGGCTCAAGACGCGCCGACACTCGAGCGTTTCCAGCGGGAAGCCCGCGCCGCCAGCGCGCTGAACCATCCCAACATCTGTACCGTCTACGCCATCGAGCAGCACGAGCGCCAGCATTTCATCGCCATGGAGCTGCTGGAAGGCCAGCCGCTGAATCATCTCATCCGCAGCCAGCCTTTCGAGATCGAGCAGTTGTTGGGCATCGCTATCCAGATCGCGGACGCGCTCGAGTCGGCGCATGCCAAGGGCATCGTGCACCGCGACATCAAGCCGGCCAACGTTTTCGTCTCGTCCCGGGGCCAGGTGAAGATCCTGGACTTCGGGCTGGCCAAGATCGATGAAGCCTTCCGGGCCAGGGGACCTGCCGCCAATCCCGAGTTCGAGACCATGGCCCCGCAGAATGAACTGACCACCCCCGGCACCGCCCTGGGCACGGTTTCCTACATGTCACCCGAGCAGGCGCGCGGCCAGCTCACCGACGCCCGCACCGACCTCTTTTCCTTGGGCGCCGTCCTCTACCAGATGGCCACCGGCGCCGTGCCTTTCCAGGGTGATACCTCCGCCGTCATTTTTGACGCCATCCTCAATCGCGATCCCGCTCCGGCGCCGCAGTTGAATCCATCGCTGCCGCCGGACCTGGACCGCATCATCGAAAAGGCGCTGGAGAAGGACCGCAATCTGCGCTACCAGTCCGCCACCGACATCAAGACCGACCTCATCCGCCTGAAGCGCGACCTCGATTCCGGCCACCGTCGCGCCGCCGAGGTCTCCGACTCCCGCTCCGGTGCCGCCCCCAGGGACGCTAAGTCCATCGCCGTTCTCTACTTCGAGAACCTCAGCGGCGTGAAGGAAGACGAGTACTTCCGCGACGGCATTACCGAAGACATCATCACCGAGTTGTCCAAGATCAAGGGCCTGAAGATCTTTCCTCGGCCTACCGTCCTGACCTATCGCGACAAGTCGGTCACGCCCCAGCAGGTCGGCCGCGAGTTGCACGCCGCCTACGTGCTGGGCGGCAGCTTGCGCCGCTCCGGCAATCGTCTGCGCATCAACGCCCAGCTCATGGACGCGCAAACCGATTTCCCCGTGTGGTCGGAGCGCTATGATCGCGAGTTGAAGGATGTCTTCGAGGTCCAGGACGAGATCGCCCGCAACATCGCCGAGGCTCTGCGCATCACTCTCTCCCCGCAGGAGCGCGAGGCCATCGCCGCCAAGCCTACCGAGAACCTGCAGGCCTACGACCTCTATCTGCGCGGCAAGAGCTACGCCCGCCGCTCCACCCGCCAGGACCTGGAATTCGCGATGCAGATGTTTAACAGCGCCATCGCGCTCGACCCCGGCTTTGCGCTGGCCCACGCCGCCACCGCCCATGTCTGCGCGCTGTATTACGAGGAGCATCGCCGGGAACGAAGCTGGATCGAGCGGGCCAACGACGCTTGCGAGCGTGCCGCCGCCCTTCAGCCGCTCCTGCCGGAAGTGCAGGTCGCTCGCGCCTGGGTCCTCTACGCCGATAAGAAATATGACGAAGCCGTGCGCGCGGCCCAATCGGCCATCGAGCGTAAGCCGGATTGCGAAGGCGCTTACTACCTTCTCGCCCGCGCCATGTTTGCTTCCGATCGCTGGCCGGAACTGGCCGACATGGCGGAAGCGGCCGTCGAGGCCTCCGGCGACGACTACAACGTCTATGTGCCTATCATCAACGCCCTGAATGCTCTCGGAAAGCACGATGCGGCCCGCAACCTGGGCCTGCGCCAGAGCCTGGCGCTGGAGCATCATCTTCGCCAGGTTCCCGAAGACGCCCGCGCCCACATCTTGCTTGCCGCTCTTTACGCGGCCCGGGGACGCACTGAG
>DATIGQ010000044.1 GCA_035454605.1 Terriglobales bacterium | reverse complement strand
TCAAGCAGCACCGAGCCCGGCCCGATGGCGTGGACGGTGCCGGCAGGGTTGTAGATCATCTCGCCGGGGCGGATGTAGATCCAGTTGAGGAGTTGATCGGCGCGGCCGCCGCCGCGGACGGCGGCTTCGAAATCGGCGCGGGAAGTTCCGGGCTTGAGGCCGAGGGCGACCTGAGCGTCGATCTCTGCCGAAAGGACGTACCAGCATTCACTCTTGCCGCAGGGCAGGCCCAAGCGGCGCGCATCTTCATCCGTGGGGTGGACCTGCACGGAGAGCTTCTGGCGCGGGAACAGGAACTTGAGGAGAAGGGGAAAGCGGTCGGGCTCGGGGGCAGCCTCACCCACCAGCTCACGGCCGTAGCGCTTCGCCAAGTCACCCAAGGTCTGCCCGGCCAGAGGCCCGTTGGCCACGCGGCATTCGTCGCCGGTGAGCCAAACTTCGCCGATGGGCTCGGCCTCGACCTTGTAGTTGGGATAGAGGGGAGAGAGGTCGCGCGCTCCCCAGACGCGCTCCTTGAATTCGGGCAGGAGCAGTAGTGGATAAAGGTCGGACATCAGGTTTCGCCGCGGATCAACGCGGATGACAGCGGATTATAGCGAGGTCAGGAATTTCTTCATCCGCTCCAAGCCCTTGTCGAGTTCCGCCATAGAGGTAGCGTACGACACGCGGATGTGCTCACGGGTGCCGAAGGCTTCGCCGGGGACGGTGACCACGCCGGCCTCGCGCATGAGCCGGCCGGAGAGATCCGTCGGCGAGTTGACGCCGCCGCGTCCGAGGAACGACGAGATATTGGGAAAGGCGTAGAACGCGCCCTCGGGCTTGACGCAACGCACACCGGAAATGCCGTTGAGGCCGGCCACCACACGGTCGCGCAAGCGGATGTAGCCGGCCAGCATCTCCGCGACGCACTCCTGCGGCCCGGTGAGCGCGGCCACCGCGGCTTTCTGCACGATGGAGGTAGGGTTGGAGGTGGACTGGCTCTGCAGCTTCTGCATCGCGCTGACGATGGGGGCGGGCGCCAATGCATAACCCAGGCGCCAGCCGGTCATGGCATAGGTCTTCGACAGCGAACCCAGAATGACGAGATGATCCTTGGCTTCACGGACGGAGCCGCAGGAGAAGCGCCGCCCGGTAAAGTTCAGGTAGACGTAGCACTCATCGGCGAGCACGTAAATGCCGCGGGCGTGGGCCAGCTCCACGATGGCGCGCACGTCTTCCTCGCGCATGACCGCGCCCGACGGGTTCGAAGGCGAGTTGAGGATGATGGCCTTGGTGCGCGGCGTGACGCCGCGTTCGATCATGGCCGCCGTGAGCACGAAGCCGCGCTCCTCGTCGCACTCGACGAACACCGGACGTCCGCCGGCGTACTGGATGATGTCCTTGAACGAGACCCAGTAGGGCACGGGCAGAACCACCTCGTCGCCGTGGTCCACCAGCACCTGGATGGCATTGAACAGGGCGTGCTTGCCGCCCACGGAAGCGATGCACTCTTCGCGGCGGTACTCCGAGGCGAAGTCCGCAGCGTGGCGGCGGATGATGGCGTCACGCAACTCCGCCGAACCGGCGACCGGCGTGTACCTGGTGTAATCGGCCTCGAGGGCGCGGACGCACGCCTGCTTGATGTGCTCCGGGGTGGTGAAATGGGGCTCCCCGGCGCCGAAGTCCACCAGGTCGGCGCCCGCGGCGCGCAGCTTGTCTGCTTCGTTCACCACCGCCAAGGTGGCCGAGATCTCGATGCGCTGGATGCGCTCGGTCAGAGGGCTGGCTTTGCCTTGTGCCTGCATCTTCACCGGAGCCGTTGCCGCCATGTCATCCTCTCCTTGATCTCCTGCGGCCGCGGGGCAGCCGCGGCGCGGTTCCGTTCACCTTGCTTTGCAGCCGCTCTTCGACAATGCGCGGCACCAGCCCGCGCACCGAGCCGCCGTGCTCGAACACTTCCTTCACCAGGCGCGAGCTCAGATAAGAGTATTGCTCGGCGGGCATCATGAAAACGGTTTCCAGTTGCGGCTCGAGCTTGCGGTTCATCAGCGCCATCTGCAGTTCGTACTCGTAGTCGCTGATGGCGCGGATGCCGCGCAGCACGGCCTGCGCCTTCTTGCGGCGCGCGTAATCCACCAGCAGGCCGGAGAAGATGTCCACGCGCACGTTGCGGTAGGGGCGGGTCATGGCTTCCAGCATCTCGCGGCGCTCGCTGAGCGAGAACAGCGGAGCCTTTTCCGGATTGCGCAGGATGGCGACGATGAGCTCGTCGAAGATCTTGCTGCCGCGCTCGATCAGGTCCAGATGGCCGTTGGTGAGCGGGTCGAACGAGCCGGGATAGATGGCGATGACCTTTTTCACGCGGCCTCGGGGGAGCAAACCAGCCCTGGCGATTCTAAGATGCTTCGCAGGCGGAGCCAAGAACGTTTTGCCGGCTCGGGTCCGGGCGCCTTACAACCCTTCGCCTTCGTCGGAGATGGTCATCTGGATATCGCCGTCGCCGCAGGTGGTCTTGCGGCCCAGCACGCGGATGTTCAAGATGTGCTGGTTCTCCGGCGAATACTTTACCCAGAACAGTTGATAGAGGATGGGCGTCTTCTGCGGCTTGCCGATGCACTGGGCAGTGTTATCGAACTGGTACACGCCGTAGGGATCGGCGGCGGAGTCAGCCAGGCCGAAAGCCTGGTTCACCTGCTCGCGCGTGCCGCCGAACTTCAGCCCGGAGCCGGTGGCGACGGCTTCGCACGCGGCCGAATAGGGCGGCGGCTTGGTAGCGTCCTCAAGATCAAGATCGAGGATCTCGATGACGCCTTCCTTATTCGCGGTGACGCCCAGCTTGCAGTCGGGGCCAATGGCAAAGATGAGCGCGCCGAACTCCTCGCGCACTTCCTTGCCGTAGAGCTTGCGGGCGTCGGCGAGCGTGCTGTGGTTGACGGTGAGCCCGGCGAGCGACTGCTCGATTGCGGGTTTGGGCTTCTGGGCGAAGGCCGCGGACAGAAGCAATGCGCCAAGAAGGATTTGGCTGACAACGAAGCGCGCGCTCATGGCCAGCGGATTCTAAGCCAGTGCTCACTCCGCGTCCATCCGCGTGCATCCGCGGTGAAGCCTATCGCCTTCCGGCTGCGCCCTTACCGGCCTCCACCGCCACCGGACCGGGCGCGGCTTGCGGCTTTTCGTGCACCAACCCCACGGCGCGGCGCACGTCGGCTTCAAGCTTGGCCAGGATGTCGCGGTTGTCCTTCAGAAACTGGCGGGCGTTTTCGCGGCCCTGGCCGATGCGCTCGCCTTTGTAGCTGAACCAGGAGCCGGATTTCTCCACCAGGTTGTGGACTACCGCCAGGTCGAGCACGTCGCCTTCGCGGGAGATGCCTTCGCCGTAAAGGATGTCGAATTCGGCGTCGCGGAAGGGCGCGGCGCACTTGTTCTTCACCACCTTCACCTTGGTGCGCGAGCCGATGACGCTGTCGCCTTCCTTGATGGCGGCGATGCGGCGGATATCGATGCGCACCGAGGAATAGAACTTCAGCGCGCGTCCGCCGGTGGTGGTTTCCGGGTTGCCGAACATCACGCCGATCTTCTCGCGGATCTGGTTGATAAAGATGAGGCAGGTGCGCGACTTGGAAACGATGCCGGTGAGCTTGCGCAGCGCCTGCGACATCAGGCGGGCCTGCAGTCCGACGTGGCTGTCACCCATCTCGCCGTCGAGTTCGGCCTTGGGGACCAGAGCGGCGACCGAGTCCACCACCAGCACGTCAATGGCGCCCGAACGGACCAGGGCTTCGGCGATCTCCAGCGCCTGCTCGCCGTAGTCGGGCTGGGAGACCAGGAGATTATCCACGTCCACGCCCAGCTTCTTGGCGTAGCCGGGGTCGAGGGCGTGCTCGGCGTCCACGAAGGCGGCCATGCCGCCGGCTTTCTGCGCCTCGGCGATGACCTGGAGCGCGATGGTGGTCTTGCCCGAGGACTCCGGGCCGAAGATCTCGACCACGCGCCCGCGCGGGAAGCCGCCTACACCCAGGGCGGCGTCGAACGAAATCGCCCCGGTGGGGATGATCGAAATGGGAACAATCGCCTCCCGCGAGCCCAAGCGCATGATCGAGCCCTTGCCGAACTGCTTCTCGATCTGCGACAGCGCCAGGTCAATCGCCCGTGTCCGTTCGTCTGCCATTGAGTCTCTCCTTTAATTAGAGCCGTCGGCAGTCAGCAGCCGCATTCCGCCGACAGTCTGGAAGCCGCCTACCATAACCCAACCTGCCGGTTGCGGGCCCCGCCGCGGGCTTTCCGTTCCGGAAGCGGAACAGGCGGCCCTTGAGTGCTCTCAACTTCTGCCGCCGATTATACACAGGTTTTCTCCACAGGGCGAATAAAAAGCGAATTCAATTGGTCCCAAGCCCGGGGAACCATGTTTGTCACCTTCCCCTGCCTCAATCATCGAACCTTCGTTGTCCTTCTGGACCGATTCCTAGGAGACCGATGAAGTCATTGAACCGCCGCATCCTCGCAAGCCTTGCCCTGTTCCTTCTTCTTCCCGGCCTGGCAGCCTCAGCCCAGCACAAGAACGAGCTCGGACTGCTGCTGGGTGTGAACCTCACGCCCGCCCAGGGTATCAATGTAACCCCTGTGGTCAACAACAACGACCGCCTGACCTTCGATCGCAGCCTGGCGATGCAAGCCACCTATGCGCGCCAGCTCCGGCAGTGGGAGAAGGTGGCGCTCTACCTGGAAGTGCCGTTCATGGGGATCTCAGAGACCAACGTGAACACCACGAACACCAGCGTGGCCGAGGGCTATGCGCTGCTGTTCGTCACTCCCGGGCTGCGGGCCAAATTCCGGCCGGAGGCGCGGGTTTCGCCGTGGCTGTCGGTGGGCGGAGGATACGCCCGCATCGAGCCGCGCGGGACGCTGGTCGACGGCACCACGCCCAACCCCACCGTCGTCAATAGCAATGCCGGCGCGCTGCAGATGGGCGGCGGGGCCGACGTGAAGGCCTTCTGGCGCCTCAGCTTCCGTGGCGAGGTACGCGACTTCTACACCGCCAAGCCCCGGCTGAACGTGGATACTTTCGGCGGCCGGCAGCACAACGTGGTGGTTTCGGGTGGGATCGTGTTCGGTTTCTGAGAAGCTCGTGGTGAATCGGCCCGCCAGCGCTATCGCTTCAGCAGGTCGACCGGTTCGCGCACATCGGTAACGCGGAAATACCTGGCGAGCGCCGGATAGCGCCGCTCCACGCAGCGAAACATCTCCCAAGCCACGTTGCGATAAGAGTAGTGGCCGGCAGGCGTGGTGCGCAGTTCGGATATGTACACGGCCTCGGCGAAATCCATCTTGAACAGGCAGCGGCAGCGATAGGCCAGCGGGATGACGTACTGGGCGCTCTCCGCGGCCTCGGCGGCCGAGCGGCCGGCGAGCGTGGCCGCAGCCTTCGCGGCCCGCTGCATGGCGGCGTCGTAGCGGGGACGGAACCCGGCCAAGCCGATCTCCTCGGGCGTCTCGTAGCCGTGTTGCGTGGTGAAGCCCTGCATGACCTGGATGCAGCGGCGGTGGCGGTGCATATCGCGGAAGCCGCCGATGTCCATCAGGATGTCGAAGCGCAGCTTCTGCCCGGAGGCGAACTCGCGCAGCAATTCGTCGTGTTTGCCGCGGTGACGCACCCCCAGGTCGATGATGTCCTGCCGCTGCTGGCCGCTGAGCGATTCCACCTGCCGCCGCACCTGCTTGTAGGGATAGTGGCAATGGGCGTAGAGCAGGGTGGCGGCCAGCTCGACGTCGAGCGGATCGTCCTCCAGCAGCTCCACTGGGTTCACCCGGGCCAGCTCCACGCCTTTCATGACCTGGGCGGCGGCCTGGCGCAACTCGCGCCGCGTCTGGACCAGGTAGGGATTGGCTTCGGCGTACTTCACCAGCGTGGGAGCGGCCCGGACCTCCTTCAGGAGTTCCTGCGCGGCGCGCTCGGCCAGCGCGGGATCGACCGCCCGGATCTCCGCCACCAGTTTCTGAAGCGATTCCTGATGGACGCTGTAGGCGGGTTCGCGCGCCGCCTGCTTGAGCAGTTCGCCGAGCTGGCGTACTTCGGCGTGCGTGTGGGAGAGCAGGCGCGAGACCTGCGACTCCAGCGTCCGCGCGTTCACAATTTGGCCCAGGGAAGTGTTGGTGGCCAGCGGCAGGAAGTAGCGAGTCAGGTCAAAGGCCCGCGCGCGCAGGGTGCGCTCGTACTGCTCCGGCTTCATCTCCGCGGGCTTGGGGACGCGCTCCTCCAGGTACCGCCACATGCCTTCGGAGAACTGCTCGTACTCGCGGAACAGGGTCTCGATGGTCTCGCGATAGAGGGCGGCAGCCTCGGCGTCGCCGGAAAAGTCGGGCGTGTGGTAGCCGGAGGCCTTGAAATCCTGGTAGCGGGTGGAGCGTTCCTGACCGTCCCAGCGTTGCTCGTCGGCTACCGTGATGGCGGCCAGGATGGAAAGCCGCTCGATGGCCAGGGCGATGTGCGCCAGGTCAGCAATGGAGCGGTGTCCGTACTGGAAGTAGAAGGTGTTGAGGAACTTTTCCGCCTTCTGCTCGTTAATCTCGCGGAGGGATTCCTTCATGGAGAGCGCCGAGCGCGAGTACTTGGCCATAGCATAGGCCTGTACCTCGGGCTCGGCGCCGAAGACCGCGAACACGTTGACGCCGGAAGCTTTTTCGCCTGAAACGGGGGAAGAAGCCGGGACCGGCGGTGCTTCAGGGGAGGGCATGAGAAACCGATGGTACCGTGGCAGGAAACAATCAGCAATGAGCCGAAAGCAGCAGACCAGCGGCGTTCCCGCCGGTTACTTCGGTTATGCCCCGACTGCCCCGAAAGTGGTGCAGAATCTTGCCTGAATGACCCCTCAGGCATTAAACTAACAACTTTACTATTGCAACCAACATAGGGTAGAAGAACTTCCAGGGTAGCGAGAGGCATGCATAAACGGTTCTGCGTAGGGCTTTTTTTGTTTTTGGCTGTACTTCCCGGGCTGGCGCAAAGGCGCCCGAAGGCCGGTCCGATGCCTTTGCTGCCGGCCGCCCTGCCTGCCTCGCTGGAAGCACCTTCGGTCCCGGCGGTTAGCCTGCCCTCCCAAGAGCTTCAACTGGCCCCTGCCAAGCTGCAGACCATGATGCCGGCCGGTGTGGCGCTCGAGGCTTATGAGTCACGCCTGGGCCGGCAGTCCAGGGCGCTTTCCGCCTATACGGCGCACGAAGTCATCGAGGCCGATCTGCCCGATTCCTCACAGCACGGCCGTTATGAGCTCACCCGGCGCTACCTGGCCCCCCGGACGCTGGAGTTCAAGCCGCTGGCGTTCACCGGCGACGGCTTCGTGAAGGGCAACGTGATGCACCGCCTGATGCAGGCCGAGGTGGAGCACGTGGAGAAACAGCGCGGTCCCGAGACCGCCCTCAACTCGGCGAACTACAAGTTCAGCTACAAGGGTCTGGAACAGCTTGACGGCGCTGCCGTCCACGTGTTCCAGGTGAAGCCACGCAAGAAACGCCACGGCCTGTTCAAGGGCAAGATGTTCCTCGACCCCTACACCGGCAGCCTGCGCCGCGCCGAAGGCAGGCTGGTGAAGAACCCCTCCTTCTTCATCAAGAAGGTGGAGTTCGTGCAGGATTACACGGACGTGGGCGAGTTCACCTTCCCAGTGCGCATCCAGTCGGAAGCCAAAGTGCGGCTGATCGGGCGGGCGATCGTGCGCATTTTCACCGGCAACTACCAGGCCGCCCCCGTGGTGCAAACCGCCTCTGCCGGCCAGCCGTAGGAGATTGGCTGGCCTCCGCGTTCCGCTTCGATCTTCACACTTTCTGTGCCTGATGCCGGACGTGCAGGGTTTGCTCTTCCGGCCACCGTGCAGCCTGGGCAATACAGATGATGTGAAAGATGGCCAGCAGCGGTACTGCGAAAGTCGGGATAAGGCTCAAGGGCAGCACACTCATCGCGTCGGTCGTTAGTCCATCCGCGAGAATGCCGATGGGTGTCGGTGAAGCGAGTACGCCAAGAGTCACGGCCAGCGCAAGGTCGAGCATCCCCAGGACTTGCCAGGCGACAAAACTCTTGCGATGGGCCGCATTCGCAAGATAGATCGAGATCAAAGGTGCTGTCGCTCCCACAGCAATGTCGCCCCAGCCTGCGGGTAGCGCGAAAACGCCAGGCAAGATGTGATGAGCATGGAGGATTAGAAACACAAAACCGCCGATCCTCCAGGCCTGAACAACTGTCAGCGTCCGCGGATTCAAGGACAAGGCGAACTGCCTGAAGCCTGCAGAAGAAGACCACCATAGGGTGAAGAGCACGATCGGGGCGAGCACCGCCAACCCGAGCGGCAGCGGCGAGTAAACCGAGGCCGACGATGAGGTCCGAAAGACTCCCAAGGCGGAAGCAGACAAGGAAACTGCGAACCATGCCGCAATGAGGGCGGTGACGAGCTTCGAGTACGGACGGTCTTGCTTCGGATTCATGACATCTCCTTTTCCATGGTGGAATGAGCGATCCTGCCCGGCAGGTCGTTGGCAGCATGCAGCAGTTGGTGCCAGCGACCGTTCCCTAGCGATTGACGCAGCCTGTCTTGCAGCGCCTCCCAGCAGGGCCAAGCGCGCCGGAGTTGGCCTTCGCCCGCTCTTGTCAGCCGCACCAGCTTTGCCCGCCGGTCCATCCCCGGCCGGTTCTCGATCCAACCATTCCGCTGCAGGATCCCCAGGGTGCGGGTGAGTGTGGTGGTGTCCAAGGCGAGCATCCGGCCCAGTGCGCCTTGCTGTACCTCCCCGGTGAGGGAAAGGGCCTGCAAGACGGTGAACTGGGTGGCGCGCAGGCCGGTGGGACGCAACGCGGCGTCATAGATCTGCGTGAGCGCACGCGCGGCACGGCGAAGACCGGCGCACAGGCAAGGCAGGCTAGGGGTCGGTGGCTGGCTCTTCATAGGAATCTTTCTCCTGCAATAGATGTATATACATCTACCTGGATTCAGAATCTCCCCCCAAGGCTGCGATACGTCGGCGGTCCGGAGTCCGGTCGAAAGGGGGGGGGACTTGACAAGCGGGCTCCCATTACTGTAGTTTCTGTTTATACAGTAATTACGGATGGTGGCATATGGCTCTGCTCACACCGGTCACGCGCAAGTTCGTCGTCCACTGGGGCGAGATGGGCACGCGCTGGGGCATCAACCGGACCGTGGCCCAGGTGCACGCGCTGCTCTGGGTGTCACCCCGCCCGCTGCATGCCGAGGAGATCACCGAAGCGCTTTCGGTTTCGCGCTCCAACGTCTCCACCAGCCTGCGCGAGCTGCAGGCCTGGGGCATCGTGCGGGTGGTGCACGTGCTGGGCGACCGCCGCGATCACTTCGAGACCATGAAGGACGTCTGGGAGATGTTCCAGGTGATTGTGGACGAGCGCAAGCGGCGTGAGATCGACCCCACAGTGCAAATCCTGCGGGAGTGCGTGACGGAAGCCGAGGCCGCGGGCTCCGGGGAGGCCCACGCCCGCAAGCGCCTGAGCGACATGCTCGACTTCTGCGAGACCATCACCAACTGGTACGACACCCTGCGCCGCATGCCGACCACGGCCATGGCGCGCTTCCTGAAGTCAGCGGGGAGCGCAAAGAAGCTACTTACGCTGGCGAGGTGACTTCATGTACCGGTTCCATGCCTATTCCGTCACCCCTTACCGGCCGGTCGCCGGCTGGGTGGCCTATGACGGCGATTGTGGCGTGTGCCAGCTTCTGTTGCGGCTGGTGGGTCCCGCGCTCCGCCGGCAGGGCTTCGTCTTCGAGACGCTGCAGGCGCCGTGGATGGCGGCGCGCCTGCACATTTCCTACGGGGTAGCGCCGGACGACCTGCTGAAGGAAATGCGCGTGCTCACCGCGGACGGGCACGAACTGGCGGGTGCGGACGCAGTCGTTTTCCTGGCCCGCCGCATTTGGTGGCTGTGGTGGTTGTGGGCGCTGGCCTGCGTGCCGGGTATGCGGCCGCTGTTGCGCGTCGGCTATCGCTGGTTCGCGCGCCACCGTCACCGTATTTCACGGCGCCTGGGCTACAGCGAATGCCGGGTCGAAGAGCATCCGGCGCGCTCGCGCATTGCGTGAACCAGATCCTCCATACGGTTGCCCATCGCCCCTGGCCGCTCCCGGCACGGCCCTGGGTCATCCGCTTCACCTGGCATGACCTGCTGTTCGCTCACTGGCCGGTGGAGCCTGCGGCCATTCGCGACATGGTTCCGCGACCGCTCGAACTCGACCTGCTCGACGGCTGTGCCTGGATCGGCGCGGTTCCCTTCCGCATGACCGGCGTGCGGCTGCGCTGTCTGCCGGCCATACCCGGCACAGCGAGTTTCCCGGAGGTGAACGTGCGCACGTACGTGCGGGCCGGCGGCCGGCCTGGCGTCTACTTTTTCAGCCTGGACGCCGCCAATTGGCTGGCCTGCCGCATGGCACGCGCCTGGTACCGGTTGCCCTACTTCCACGCCCGCATGTCGATGGACTTGCAGAACGACGTCCTACTCTACCGGTCTTCGCGCCGTGAAGGTCTGCGTCCGGCGGAATTCCGTGCGCGCTACCGCCCGGTATCCGCGCCGCGCCGGGCGCCACCCGGCAGTCTGGAGCACTGGCTGACCGAGCGCTACTGTCTGTTTACAACCGGCTCGAGCGGCCGAATCCTGATGGGCGAAATTCACCATGTGCCCTGGCCGCTTCAGGACGCCGAAGCGGAAATCGAAACCAACACTCTGGCCCAAGCAGCAGGAATCCTCTTGCCGGATACGGTTCCCCTGCTCCACTTCGCAAAGCGGCTGGAGGTGGTGGTGTGGCCACCGCACTCCTTGCCGGATTCTGCCTAACCGCGATCCGGACGCCTCCAACCCAGATTTTGCTGGCGAACAGCGGGCGGCTGGAGTAGAAAGAGTATCCTTCCCCGCGCAAGCAGCTGGTGGTGCCCGATGAAGTGGGCGCGGTTCATCGTCGTGGTGGCGGTCGCCCTAGTGGCGGCTCACGCTGTCATCCTGGGCACGCTCGGCCCCACGCCTACCGGACGACTGCTCTCCAATCTGCTGCAGTTCGCCCTCCCGGCGCTGGCTGCGCTGGCGGCCTGGTTGCGGCGGAACGAAGGCTCGGAGTACGGCCGCCGTTTCTGGGGGCTGATGGCAGCCGCCTTCGCACTTTGGGCCGCGGGAGCCGTCGGCTACATGTACTACGAGAACATTCTGCAGCGGCCCATTCCCAGCCTCTCGCTCACCGACATTCCGTACCTGTCCTACTATCTGCCGCTGGCGGCCGTGGTCTTTCTCTGGCCTCGAGGCGAGGCCCGGCGAGGAGTGGACTGGGTCCGTATCCTCGATCTCACTCAAGTTGCCATCGTTCTGACCACGGTCTATCTCTACTACTTCTTCTTCATCGCCTCGGCTGCCAGCAGCCGCCAGGCCATGTTGCGGCTGGGCATCATCAATCTCTACGACCTGCTGAACCTGCTGGTGGTGGGAGGATTCCTGGCCCGCTGGGCGACCGCCCAATCGCTGGAGGTCCGGTCGCTCTTCGGCCGCATGCTGACGGCGCTGGTGGTGTACGCCCTGGGAGATGGCCTTTACACCTTTGGTCTGAAAGAAACGAGCGTCGGCACCGGCACCTGGTTTGACCTGGGCTACAGCATTCCGTTCGCCGTGGCCTCCGTGCTCGCAGCCACCTGGCGCCAACCGGAGGCGGAGGCCACCATCATTCCCTCCGCCGTGGAAGCCGCCGGCGAGAGGCTGCAATCGCTGCTTCCGGTCATGGCTCCGCTGGTGGTCCTGGTTCTTGCCGCCATGATTGCGGGGCAGGAGTTCGATCTCGCGCTAGTCGTCGTGGGCGCGTCCATTCTGTGTTACAGCGCTCGGCTGGCGTTCACCCAGCACTTGCAGCAGCAGGCCCTCCGCATGCAGCAGCAGTCCGAAGCCCGCTACCGCGAACTGGTGGAGAACATG
>DATIGQ010000043.1 GCA_035454605.1 Terriglobales bacterium | reverse complement strand
TTCTTGCGGGTGGCTGCTTCTGGGGTGTGCAGGACCTTTTCCGCCGATACGAAGGCGTTCTGTCGACGCGGGTCGGCTACACGGGCGGCAACGTGCCCCACGCTACCTACCGCAATCACGGCTCACACGCCGAAGCAGTCGAGATTATCTTTGATCCAGCGAGCATCAGCTATCGCCAGATCCTCGAGTTCTTCTTCCAAATTCACGATCCCAGCACGCGCAATCGCCAAGGCAACGACGTCGGGACCAGCTATCGGTCGGCGATCTTCTACACCAGCGAGGAGCAGAGACGGATTGCGGAAGACACGATTGCTGACGTCGATGCTTCCGGCCTGTGGCCAGGAAAGGTTGTTACGGAAGTTGTTCCAGCAAGTGACTTCTGGGAGGCCGAACCCGAGCATCAGGACTACCTCGAACGATATCCCGGCGGTTACACCTGCCATTTCGTCCGCCCAAACTGGAGGCTGCCGATTCGCGCGGATACGGTTGCAAAGAGGGCGTGAGCAACGCCGGCACCCGATATGTATATGTCGAGAAGGAGATCGTCCGGTCCGAGGGGATGACGGGAGTATGCGGGAAAAGGTGCTGATGAGGCGGCAGTAGTCTCCTCCAAATTTCTGCCGCCCCAAGGTAAGCAGCAGCATAGGCGCCGACCGGATTGTTCATGGGCACTCCGGGAGCTATCTCGAGTCGTGCGGCTTCCTGGTCCTGGCTGCTGTGTTCGTGTGACCCAATGCCTGCGCATCATTCGTGCTCTCTAGGCGTTCCGGGCGAGCGGACCGGCCCGGCTGGATGCCGTCTGCCTACCAGAAGATCGGCGCGGGGCTCAATTGGAGGGCCATCGACTGCGCAGAATGTTCGGCAAGCCACTCTTTCCCGGTCACACGCAGACTTGCCGGGAGCCCCCTCGTCGCGAATGGTCAACCACGCCAGCACGCCTCCTGCGGACACCAAGGCGGCCGAGATGCGCATCGCGACACGAAAGCCGACGGCGAACCGATCGGCATGGCTGAAGGCATCGCCGGTTAACCCTGCGACGACGGGCAAAACTGCAACCGCGAGCAGGGCGGCAGTTCGGGCTACGGCGTTATTCACACCGGATGCAACTCCAGAGCGTTCCGCACCGGCGGACGCCAGCGCCGTCGCCGTAAGTGGTGCAACCGTTGCGGACAAACCCAGCCCGAAGAGAACAGTACCGGGTAGCACGTCGGTGGTGTAGGAAGGTTCTTGCCCAATGTGGGCGAGCAACAACATTCCCGCAGCCATCACCAGAGGCCCAATGGTCATTGGCCGACGGGGACCGATCCGCTCAGCGAGTTCGCCGGCACGCGAGGACAAAAGGAGCATCAACAGCGTGACAGGAGTCAGCGCCGTCCCAGCCCGCAGCGGGGGGTACCCGGCGACCTTTTGTAAGTAAACCACGAGCAGAAAGAAGAGCCCGGCCATGCCGCCGTAGATGACGAAGGTGACCAAGTTAACGCCCGCGAATTGTCGCGAGGCAAAGAGGTCAAGCGGAACCAAGGGCGTTCGTGCACTACGTTCTACCAAGAGGAACGCAACCAACGCCAGCACTCCCACCCCGCCCGCGGCGATGACGACCGGCGAAGCGCCCCTGTCGCCGGCAGCTATCAAAGCCCATGTGAACGCACCCAGTCCGAGGGCACCCAGTGCGGCACCGACCAAGTCGAAGCGGGTGTGCTCCGCGTGCGATTCTCCGGCGCGGCTCTCCGGGACGTGGCGCTTAGTGATCCATAGCACCAAGGCGGCAACCGGCAGGTTAGTCCAGAAAATCGCACGCCAGGAAGCCACACCGACCAGCCAGCCGCCCAAGAGGGGACCGACGGCCGCAGCTATTCCGCCTAGGCCCGACCACGCCCCGATGGCGCGGCCGCGGTCTCCGGGCGCGAACGACGTCTGAAGAATGGCGAGGCTGCCCGGCGTCAGTAGCGCGCCGCCAACGCCTTGCAGAGCTCGTGCGGCAATCAGAGTGCCCGTCGTTGGGGCAGCAGCGCACAGCAGCGACGCCAGAGCAAACCAGCCCACGCCGATCTGAAAGATGCGCCTCCGGCCGTACCGGTCGCCCAAAGAGCCGGCAAGCAGAATCATCGAAGCCAGGGAGAGCGTGTACGCATTGACCGTCCATTGCAGGCCGGCGACTCCAGTGCCCAGGCCGCTGCCGATCGCGGGGAGCGCGACGTTGACCGCTGTGGCGTCGAGCATTGCCAGGCCGGACGCACCCACTGTTGCCCCAATCACCCACCGGGCGCGCGGTGTGCCCCAACGGATGCCTCTGGAGTCGTCTGGCGCACCAATGTTCAACATCGCGTTGGCAATGTGCCCCATGCTGGGTGTCTCCTATTAGGGCATAAGAACTCGCCTGCGAGAAGCTGATTGGTTCAACAGCGGAGAAGGGTTCGCTCGAGACTCGGTCCTCCGCCAGCGAGTCTGCAGTTTCGATTCTCTCCCCAACCCTGCGTCCAAGACTCGCGAATTGGCGGGACTTTCGCAGCTTTCCGGCCGAAAGCGGACTGCTGAGGATCCGGGCTGAGGCCGGATCGCCGCCAAAATGGCCTGTCTTCTCCCAAGGCTGATTTCGAATCCGGCCTTCACGAAGGGCGGACATGGGTGTGAAAATTCGCCTGACCTTCGCGCCGCCCAAGATCGTTAGCGACGCGGGTTGCCTGATGAACTGCAGGCCGCCGACAGCGGCGCCGCGTCAGCAATCCTGAATTCCTGCGGAGTGAGGTCTCCGCTCGCCAACAACTTGGTGAGGACGGTGTGGCGCTGGCGGAGCGCCTGCTCCGGGTTCGCGCAGGGATTCCATTGGCGGGGGTTAGGGAGGATGCCGGCCAGCAGCGCCGCTTCCGCCCAGGTGAGGTCGGAAGCTGGCTTGCTGAAGTAGCGGCGGGACGCCGCTTCCGCGCCGACGATGTCCTCGCCCCATTGGGCGATGTTCAGGTAGACGGTGAGGATATCCTCTTTCGACAATGCCCGCTCAATGCGGCGGGCGAGGATGGCTTCGCGGAGCTTGCGACTGAGGGTCTTTTCGGAGCTGAGAAAGAGATTCCTGGCCACTTGCTGGGTGATGGTGCTGGCGCCCCGCTGGTAGCTGGCGGAGCGGAGGTCGATCAGAGCGGCGCGGACGATCTCGCGATAGCTAAGTCCGGAGTGATGGAAGAACGCGGGGTCTTCCCACAGCACGACTGCGGTCTGCAATCGGGGAGAAATGGCCCAGAGCGGCAGCCAAGTTCGCTGCCCCGCAGGCGGCCGCTCGAAGAGGCGCGCGCGGATGTCGGCGGTGGCGGGAAGACCGCGCGCCTGCCAGCCCAGCCAGCCGACGGCGGCGGCGAGAATCGCCGCGGTCACGGCCAATGCGCATTTCACCGGCGACTTCAACTCGTCCCCCGCGAGTGGACCGCCTGCTCAGTATTGCGGTTCGTCGGGTTTCTTCTTGTGCCACTCGGCCTTGAATCTGGTGCGCGCCGTGCGTCCGTTCATGAGGTATTCGAGCGCGCCCGGGCCGAGCTTGAGGATAAGCCCCGGTCCCCAAGCGGTGGGCGAGGGAATGCTCTTGGTGACAAAGCGAGCGGTGACCTTGGCCACCCAGGGTTTCCGCGGGCGAGATCCCTCCTTGTCGGGACATGGGCTCGGCTGGATGAAGAATGTCGACTTGCCGTCTTTATCGGTAGTGGTGCGCAAGCCGCCGCCGGTTCCGGTCAGGAGCATCTTGCTGCGATCTCCTCCCGCCCACATGCGTGGATGCATGGTCAGTTCGCCCTGCAGGTTGGGATAGAAATCCCACTTAAGTTCGACGTCCTTGAGAGGGCCGTCCACGGGCATCTGCTTGCCGAGGATCCAGCCACATTCCAGGATGGTCTGTGGCACGCCTTGGGAGTCGAACGTCACCAGGGCTCGGATGGCGCCCTCCTCGTTGCCGGCGTGCATCAGGTGGATGACCTCTGGGTCGGGGACGAGCTGAATGTTCATGCCATAGAGGATGAGCAGATCGCCGATGGCCCCAAAGACACCCGTCACATGGCCGAAGATAGAGACGGCTTCCTTGCCGACCCAGCGCACGGTCGAGCCGATTTCGCTGACCAGGTCGAGGCCGCGTCCCCAGTAGCCCTTTCCGTCGTCTCCCTTGATCCAGTCGCAACTGGCCGCGTGCGCGGCGGGCACCAGCGAAGGCAGCCAGCCGAGGCCGGAGGCCGCGGCAGGCGACGGCGGACGGGTGAAAAACTCGAGCATGATGAGGAACGACTGGATGGGATCTACCTCGACGCGCTCGAAGCGGTGGGTCTCGGAGATGGAGTAGGGCTCGAGCTTCTGGCGGGCGAGGCCGTCGAGCACGAAGACGATGTAGCTCATGGGGTCGTTGGGGTTCTGCTCGGCTTCGCGGAAACGCTGCACCAGCGCGGCGTTGAGGACGGGCTCGAGTTGAGAAGGCTCGTCGAGTTCGAGCAGCGCCTTGCCCAGCATGCGGGTGTGGACGGCCATGGTCATGCCGTTGCGCAGGAAATAGGCACGCGCGAGGATGCGGACCTGGAAATCGTAGAGATAGATGTCTTTCTCGCTGCGCTCGGCGCCGGCCTGGACCTGGCGGCCGTCCGCGGTGTAGATGCCCACGTGGATCTGCTTGAGGGCCTGGCGGATCAGGTCAGCGACTTCCTGCTCAGACTTGGCGCGCGCCAGTTGGTCGGCGAGGGCGTACGCAGAGTGGTGGTTCAGCGGATGGGTGAGGTAGGGATTGGGGGGCTCGGGCGGTTCGACGATCTCTTGCGGACGCATGGATTCGTACAAGTACATTCCGCCCAAACCCATACCGAGCAGCAACACCGGCACACCCGTGAGGGTCAGATAGAACTTGGCCATGGTTCCCCGCGGCATGGCGTGGGTCAAAGCCGTCGAAGCCTGTAATACATCGGCCGAGGCCGCCAGTTCACGCTCGGCTTTCTCGACGGCCTGCACCGCCGCGGCGAGCGTGGGCTCGTGTCTGCGCTGGTTGTAGATGCCCTGGCCCAATTGAACGAAGCGCCCGTGGCGCTGTTCGCCCGTGGCGGTGGACTGCCGGCTGGTGGCGGAGAGCTCCGAGCGCACGCGTTCGAGCGACGCCTCGAGCTGCCCGAGCGCTGTTTTGCCCTCGGCTTCGACTTTGGCGATCTCACCTGCCAGGCGCCGGCTCTCCTGGGTCAGGCGCTCGACCTCGGGGGTGAGGGCCTGGTGGGCCTGCCGGGTCTGCGGTAACGCGGCGGAAAGCTGGGTCTGCTCGGAAAGCAACTGCTGCCGCTTGTCGCCGAGGTCGGCGGGAGAAGCCTTGCCGGGAGTGGCCGGCATTGCCGCTTCTCTCTCGAGCGCGGCCAACTCCCCGGCAATCGCCGTCAGACGCGACTCCATGCGGCGGGCGTCACCGTCGTACGCGGTCTGCTTCTCCTTCGCGGCGCGCAGGGAGGCATCGACAGGCGCCTTCACCTCCTCGAGAGCTTTTCGCCGAGCATCCAAGCGGGTGACTTCGGCGCGCTGCGCCTGCTCGAGTTTCGCCTTCTCGCCGGTGAGCCTCTCGGTGGTGGAAGCCAGTTCACCGGCGCGCGCTTCCAGGCCCTTGAGCTGCCCGCTGAGCTCGGTGAAGTCGTCCAGGCCGACGCCGGCTTCCCATGCCTTCTGACCCAGGGAGGCGAGTGCCAGGTTGCGCGCGCGATCCTGCTGGGCCATGGTGGCCCGCAATTTGCGCCGCTCCCACTTGCGGCTCAGTTCGCGCCAGGCTTCGCGCAGAAAGGACGATTTTCCAGCCGGTTTTGCCATTCAATCGGGTACGAGGCGCTGCTGACGTTCACGTCCTTTCAGGAGCGAGCGCATGGATGAGTTTAACTGGCGAGTTGAGGGCGCGAACGTTACCGCGTTTGGAAACTGCAAGTCAAGAACGATTGGCGCAACCTGGCCGGCGGCTACCGGACTATTTCTTCAATGCCGTAGTCCAGTTCACCACCAGGGTGAGGGGAGTGGAGGAGTCTTCATGCAGATAGTTCACCAGGAAGCGCTGGCCGTCGGAGCTGACGTCGTAGGGCATGCCCACGGCGGGCGCACTCAGGCGGAAGAGTGGCTTGGTGGCGCCCACCTGGAACTCCGAGCCCTGCGGGTTGACCTCGACCGCGGTCAACATCTGGTCGTTGCCCCAGTAGTACAGCTCCTTCCCATCGCCCCGCCAGGCGACTCTGTCCCCGCCGTTGGTGGTGATTTGCCAGCGCCCGCCGCCGGCGGGGAAGGGCGTCACATAGATCTCGTCGGCTCCGGAGTCGTTGGAGGTGTAGGCCAGCCAGCGGCCATCGGGAGAGATGCGCTGGTCGAACACGGCGTTTTGTGGCGACTGGGGTTGGGCAACGGGAAAGGGCTTTTTTTCGCCGCTCACCGGCACCGCCCAGACCGAGCTTCCGGTGGGCCCGGAGGCGCGTTGATAGACCAGGTAGCGCCCATCCGGCGAGAACTCGGGATAGCTGGAACCGAAACCCTGCTCGCTGGCCAGCAGCAGCTCGTCCTGGCCAGTGCCGTTCGAGGCCTTGGTGTGCAGGGAGCTGCCGAGTCCGGCGCCGGCGAACGGCCCGACGAAGGAAGCGAAGGCGATGCGCGAGCCGTCGGGCGACCAGGAGGGATAGTTGTGGGTGGCGTTGTCAAAAGTGAGCCGGGTCTTGGTTCCGCGCACCAGGTCGAAGACCCAGATGTTGGCGAGCGGATCTCCCACGGTCACGGCCAGCCGTTTCCCGTCGGGCGAGAGGCGGGGGTCGGCGTAGCGCTCACGCTCGGCTACCCGGCCCACCTGCTTGCCGGTACGGTCGAACCACACCAGCTCCGTGCCGAGTCGCGCGCTGCCGCCCTGGTAGGCCAGCAGGCCATTTTCGGAGACGGTAAACAGGCTGCGCCAGATGCCGGAGTCGTATTGCACCCGCTCCGCCACCGGCATGGGCTCGCCGGATAGCACGCCGCTTGAAGGATTGAAAGGCTGGGCCACCAGCGTAGCCTGTGACTGGAACAGCAGATAGCCCGAGGCGTACTGTCCTGCACCCTCGGTGGCCACCAACTGCTTCGACCCCTTGCCGTCGAGCGAGCCGAAGTAGATGCCATTGGCCTCCCGCGAGCTCCCGGAGTGGTTGGTGGCCAGGTAGATGAAGTGCTTCCCGTCGGGCAGGAAGAAGGGCCAGCGGTGGGTGGTGTGCTTGACGGAGTCGATCTCAGTGACTTTCACGGGAAGCCCGCCGGCAGCGCTGATCTTGTAGAGAACCTCGCGAAAGTCGGGGGTGTAGACGATGACGTCGTCCTTTCCCCAAGCGCCGCCGCGGGCATTAGGGGCGTCGGCCAGCGTGGTGACAGGTCCGCCGCCGGCGGGGATCTTCTTCAGCTTGCCGTCGGCAAAAAAGCCGACAAAGCGGCTGTCCGCCGACCAGAAAGGGAAGTAGGCGCCGTCGGTCCCGTCGAGGTGCTGGGCTGTGTCGCTGTCCAGTTGGCGCACCCACAGCGCCTTGGGGCTCTCGGCAGTGTGCGCGGCGAAAACGATGCGTTTCCCATCGGGCGAGAGCACGGGAGGCCCGCCAAGGTCGCCGGTGAAGTCGAAGATGGCCTTCTCGGGTGCTGGGAGCTGGGAGTGAATGATCTGTGCCGGCCGCGAGGCGAGCAGGAAGTAGGCGCTGGCGAAGCCCACGGCCGCCAACGACGCCACTGCGGCGATCGCCCAGCCCAAGCGGAACTTCATTCGCCGTGCGTGCGCCTCGGGCACGGGGACGCCGACCTGGGAGCCGCCCTCGGATATCCACTTCAGTTGTCGCCGTACATCGGCGGCGCTCTGCCACCTGTCTTCTGGATCTTTCGCCAGGCAGGTCTTGACGACGTGCTCCAGTGCCGCCGGCGCCAGCGGCTGCACCCGCGAAATCGGCTCCGGATCCCGCTCCAGAATCGCGCTCGCCACCGAAAGCTGGCTCTTGCCCTCGAACGCCCGCTTTCCCGTCGCCATCTCGTACAGCACTGCTCCCAAGGCGAAGATATCCGTGCGCGCGTCCGCTTCCTTCCCCTCCACCTGCTCCGGGGACATGTACTGGAACGTGCCCACGATGGTCCCTTGCTGCGTCAGTGGAGTGGTCGGGCTCAGCGGACTCACCGGGCTGGGCGCGGTCAGGGCCTGGGCCAGTGTCCCCGAGGCCAGGGTGGTTCCCGCCGGCTTCGCCAGCCCGAAGTCCAGGAGCTTCGAGCCCGACTTGGTCAGCATGATGTTCCCCGGCTTCAGGTCGCGATGCACCACGCCCTGCCGGTGGGCCTTGTCCAGCGCATCCGCTACTTCCATGCCGATCTTCAAGACCTGCTCCGTCGGCAGCGCCCCCTTCTTCAGCCGCTCGGCCAGCGTTTCCCCCTCCAGGTGCTCCATCACCAGGAAGTCCACGCCGTCCTGCGAACCTACGTCATGCAAGGTGCAGATGTGCGGATGCTGGAGGGAAGAGATGGCCCTGGCTTCGCGCTCGAAGCGCTGCTTGCGCTCCGGATCCGCGGAGAGATGCGAGGGCAGGACCTTCACCGCGACGGTGCGGTCCAGGCGGGTATCGCGGGCGCGATACACCTCGCCCATCCCACCCGCGCCAAGGGTGTCGACGATTTCGTATGGACCGAGCTTAGTGCCGGAAGAGAGCGCCATGCGTGCCGCGCATTATAGACGACCATAGGGCGAAGATTGGCGGCTGCGGACTGCCAGGCCCGTTCCCAGGAATAACGAGGCTTCGCTGCATCTTTTCCCGTTCCTCGCCCGTATATCTGGGCAGCATGAATGCCGTAACTTATTGCTTCGTGAATGCGATGGAATCCGAGGCCAGCGCAATCGCTCGTGGTCTGCGTCGGCGTGATCCGGACTTACTGGACCGTCTGATCGAGCAGTATCAGCATCGGCTCCTTCGCTATTTGGTCTGCCTGTCAGGAAGTCGTGAGCTCGCGGAGGATCTCTTTCAGGAGACGTGGATTCGGGTGCTGGAACGCGGGCATCAGTACGACGGCAAGCGCGAATTCAGCACCTGGCTCTATGCGGTGGCGAGAAATCTGACGATCGATTATTTGAGGAAGAAAAGCCCGATCAGCCTGGATGGGCTAGTGGAGGACGGGGGGCACGCAGCCTTCGAACCGGCGGATACGCGTCCTTCGGCATGGGAACGGGTGGCGCAGCTCCAGCAGAGTGAGCGCATCAGCGCGGCATTGGTCAGCATCCCCGCGGAGTACCGCGAGGCCGTGGTGTTGCGCTTTCAGGAAGAATTAGCGTTGGAAGAGATTGCCACGATCACCGGGGCGCCACTCGGCACGGTGAAGTCGCGACTGTATCGCGCGCTGAACATGCTGTTGTCGCGCCTGAAGGGGACGGAGGCATGATGCGGAACGAACACGATGAAGCACGGGAGCTGATTGCCCTGGGTGAAGATCTCCTGGATGGGCAGCAGGCCTGGCTGCGGGCCCACCTCGAGGAGTGCGAAGCATGCCGTCATTACGCGGAGGCAGTCGACGGCGTGGTTCGTACTTTGCGCTCGCTGCCCCTGGCCGCTGATTCCCGCCTGGTGCGAGCCACGCAGGTGCGGGTGCACTTCCACGCCAGTCGGCTGCGGGAGACGCGGGAACGAATGTGGCTGGTCGCGATGGTGTGCATGGGCGTGGGGCTTTCCGGGACGCTGACCGTTCCCCTTCTGTGGCGACTCTTTGCCTGGGTGGGCGAATGGGCGGGAGTCTCGACCGTGGTTTGGCAAGCGGGCTTCATGGTCTTCTTCATCGCGCCCGCACTGGTCGCGAGTTTCTTACTGCTGGCCCGCGACACTTATGGGACGAATAGCGGTGAACGGTGGCGGCAATGGCAGTGAGAGGACTGGACAAGTTTATGCAAGCAAAAAGCGAGACTCGAACCGGACTGACATCAGAGATCACGATTGTTCCGTGGTGGGCATGGTCGCTGGCGCTGATCGTATTTTTCATCGCCCAGTACTTTTTCAATGTCGTGGTGGCTCGGCAGCCGAACGCGCCGCCGGCATGGGCGCGGCCTTTGCTCGGGCTTGCGCTGGGCGTGGTGGCGGGCTTTTATCTGTTGTTCATCGGCTACATAAATCGCGACTCGAAGCGGCGTGGCATGAGCCCGGTCCTTTGGACACTTGTGGCGGTTCTGGTTCCCAACGCCTTGGGCATCATCCTTTACTTCATACTGCGGCAACCACTGCGGCGCGTATGCCCGCAATGCGGCAATGTCGTGCCGGCCGACTTTCATTTCTGCCCGCGTTGCAGCCACAAACTGAGCCCGAGCTGTCCGCAGTGCCGGCGCGTGGTCGGCGCAAATGACGTCTATTGTCCCAACTGTGGAACTTCGCTGCGCAATCAGGCAGCCCCCGCGTCCAGCCCAGCCTCCGGCTCCTGAAAGGCGAAGAGTGTGACTCAGTGAAGGCTTGACCCGAGGGCTACGTGTTGTGCGCTAGTCTGGTCCCTGCCGGTAATGGAGAGGCCATGACCTATCAGCAACAGATATCGATTCGAACGCAGGGACACGGAGACATGCACGACCTCACCGCGCAGGTGAGGAAGGCCATAGCCGACTCCGCGATTCAGACCGGGACCGTGAACGTGTTCAACGTGGGCAGCACGGCCGCCGTGGGCACGATCGAGTTCGAACCGGGCCTGCAAGAGGACTTGCCGGCCGTGCTGGACCGGTTGATCCCGGCCAGCCGCAACTACGGCCACGAGCAGGCATGGCACGACGGCAACGCGCACTCGCACCTGCAGGCCACCCTGCTCGGACCGTCCCTGACGGTACCCATCGCCGATGGCAAACCGGTGCTGGGCACCTGGCAACAGATCTTCCATCTCGAATGCGACGGGCGCGGCCGGGAGCGCACGATTCTAGTCACAGTCGTGGGCGAGTAGACCGGAATCGCGCTCGAGGAGAACATTGCCCCAGTTTTCCCCTGGGGCGTGGTAGCTCACCACTCAACCGGCACCTACGTCGTTTCCCGCTGGCGGCTCCGCACTGCATTGGGTATAAGAGAATGGCACCCAGGGGCTGTGGGCCTCTCGAAAAAAGGAAGAGTGGAAGGAGCCGATGCCTGAGGCAGAGCAATCAACGCAGCAGGGCAGGAGCGACGACCTCCCGGAGGGGTTCGAGCACCCTCGCGGCACGCTGGCTATCGTAATCATGTTTGGGTTGCTGTTCGGGCTGGGCTGGCTGGGCATGTATTTGTTCCTGTTCCTGGGGCGGGGTAGTCCTCACCCCTAAGATGGAGCAGGATGAGCGCATGAACGTCGAACTCTACGAGCGAATCTGGATGTGGGCCGCGGCAGGCCTGATCGTGATGTTCCTGGGCGCCATCTTCCTGACGGCAGGGTTGCAGGCCGTCCAGCCGCCCAGTCACCTGGAAACCATGGACCCGACGGCCCTGATCCACTATCCCGAGTTCGCCAATCCCGCGGTGGTCACGCGTCCGGATGGCAGCCTGGTGGTTTCGGTGGTGGCAGAAACGTACGCCTTTACCCCCGACCCGATCGAGGTTCCTGCCAATCGTCCGGTGACGTTCCGAGTGACCAGCAGCGACGTGGTGCACGGGTTTGAGATCGTGGGAACGAACGCCAACGCCATGGCCATTCCTGGTTACGTCAGCCAGTTCACCGTCACCTTCACCAAGCCCGGCGAGTACGTCATTGCCTGCCACGAATACTGCGGCATCCTGCACCACGGGATGGTGGGCAAGTTGATTGTCAAGTAGGGACGCCATGACCGGACGTCACACCCTGGCCAGCACGCATATCGGGGTCGCCATCGCGGCCTTCGCGGTGGCCTCCGCGATGGGGGTGCTGCAAGCACTCTCGGTGGCCGACGTCGAGTTTCCCCGTCGCAGTGAGTCTCTCTACTATGTCTCCCTCACCGCTCACGGTGTGCTGATGGCGTTGGTGTTCACCACCTTCTTCATCATGGGGCTGGGATACGTGCTGGCGCAGGAATGCCTGGGGCGAATCACCGGCCGGCTGGGCGCCTGGATCGCGTTTGCTCTGGCCGCGGTGGGATCGGTCATGGCGGCGGTCACCATCCTGCGCGGGCAGAGCACCGTGCTCTACACGTTCTATCCGCCGATGCAGGCCCATCCGCTCTTTTACATCGGGGCCACGCTGCTGGTGGTGGGTTCGTGGATCTGGGGCGGCGTGATGATCGCCAGCTACCGCTCCTGGCGGCGCGAGCACCCGGGCGTTCCCGTCCCGCTCTCGATCCACGGCATGCTGGCGGCCGTCATCGTGTGGTACCTGGCGACCGCGGGACTGGCTGCCGAAGTGCTGGGGATGCTGATTCCGTGGTCGCTGGGAATGGTGGACAAGGTCGATCCGCTGGTGGCGCGCACGCTGTTCTGGTGGTTTGGGCACCCCCTGGTCTATTTCTGGCTGCTACCCGCCTACGTGCTGTGGTACACCGTGCTGCCGCAGGTGGCCGGAGGGCGCCTGTTCAGCGACCGGCTGGCGCGCATGGTGTTCATCCTTTTCGTGGTGTTGTCGACCCCGGTGGGGTTCCACCACCAGTTTTCGGATCCGGGAATCAGTTCCGGCTGGAAGCTGGCGCACACAGTGCTGACCTACGGCGTCCTCTACCCGAGCCTGGTGACCGCCTTCACGGTGATCGCTTCGCTCGAAGTGGCAGGCCGGATGAAGGGGGCCAAAGGACTGTTCGACTGGATCGGCCGGTTGCCCTGGTCCGATCCCTTCTTTGCGTGCATTGCGCTGGCCATGATCGCCTTCACCTTCGGCGGTTTTGGCGGCGCCATCAACGCGGCCTACGCCATGAACACCATGGTGCACAACACGGCGTGGATCCAGGGCCACTTCCACGTCACGCTCGGCACTACCGTGGCCCTTTCTTTTATGGGAGCCACCTACTGGCTGCTGCCGCGCATGCTGGGGCGCGAGCTGCGCTTCCGGGGCTTGGCGCGAGTCCAGCCGTATTTGTGGTTCCTCGGGATGGCGCTGTTCAGCACCAGTTACCACCTTGCGGGACTGCGCGGCCTGCCGCGCCGGGTTTACAGCGCCTCGCTCACCGGAGAATACGGAGAAGCGTGGCACGGACTGACGAAGGTGGCGGCTGCCGGCGGCACCATACTCTTCCTCAGCGCCCTGGCCTTCGTAACCGTAGTGCTGGCAACCTGGGTTGCAGGAAAGAAGATTTCGCCTCCTGCCTTTGAGTTCGCAGTGTCCTTGCGCCCGGCGACTGCCCTAACCCTGTGGGACCGTTTCGGAATGTGGACCGTGGTCGCGGTGGTGCTGCTGGCGGTGGCCTACGGCTATCCCTTGATCCACCTGCTTTCCCAGCAACGCTGGGGCTCGCCGGCCTTCCAGCCGTTCTGATTCGTCCGCGTTTCTACCACACTTCACAGCGCTGCTCCGGCGGGCGCACCATGGCTGAATCCGGCTTGCAGCTGAAGGCTTCGTAGAACTGCGGCATGTTCGACAATGGCCCAATGACGCGGTACTTGCCAGTGGGGTGCGGATCAGACTGCACCATGAGGCGTTGCGTCTCCGGTCGCAAGGCGTCTCCACGAAACTGTCCCCAGGCGATGAAGAACTGCTGCTCGGGGGTGAAGCCGTCGATGATGGGAGCTGGCGCCTTGCCCTCCTGCGATTTCTTGAAGGCCAAGTAGGCAATCTTGGCGCCGGCCAGATCGCCAATACTCTCGCCCAAAACCAGCTTGCCGTTGTGGTGGATTCCGGGCTCGATGGAGTAGCCCTGGAACTGGTCCACCACGCACTGTCCACGCGCCTGAAATTTCTTCAAGTCGTCCTCGGTCCACCAGTTGTTGAGGCGCCCCTGGGCGTCGAACTGGGCACCCTGGTCATCGAAACCGTGGCTGACCTCGTGCCCGATGACCACTCCGATGGCGCCGTAGTTGACGGCGTCGCTAGCCTGCATGCTGAAGGCGGGCGGCTGCAGGATGCCGGCGGGAAAGACGATTTCGTTGAGCAGCGGATTGTAGTAGGCGTTCGAGGTCGGCGGAGTCATGCTCCAGCGGCCGCGGTCTGCGGGCTTGCCGATCGTGGAGCGATCGTCCTCTACGTTGAAGCGCTCCCCGGCCATGATATTCGACCAGAAAGAACCGCGCTGAATCCTCACCTGGCTGTAGTCCTTCCACTTGTCGGGATATCCTATTTTGGGATTGAAGGTGGAAAGTTTCTCCAACGCCTTCTGCCTGGTTTCTGGTCCCATCCAGGGCAGCCCGCGAATGACGTCTCCCATCGCCAGAAGCAGGTTCTTCACCAAGTCCTGCATGCGCGCCTTGGCTTCCGGCGGAAAATACTTCTCAACGTACTTGCGACCCAAGGCCTCACCCAGGAGTTGGTCGGTCTCCTCAGCGCAGCGCTTCCAGCGCGGCTTCATCTCCCTGGCGCCTCGGAGATAGCGCTGGTTGAAGTTGAAGGACTCTTCGACAAATGGAGTCGAAAGCGATGACGCTGCCGCCCGCAGCACGTGCCATCTCAAATAGGTTTTCCACTCCGATAGCGACACCTCGCGGAGCTGGCGGTCCACTTCCTGGAGGAACTTCGGCTCTTGCACGTTGAGGTCGGCGCGGGGCAGCCTGGCAGCATCGAAGTACGACCTCCATTGAAAGCTGGGGGCCAGCTTCTCCAGATCCGGGAACGGGGTCTTATGGTCGGTCTGCTGAGGGTCGCGCAGCGCGACGTTGTCGAGCGAGGCTGTGGCCAGGCCGGTTTCCATTGTCATAACAACCGCCGCAGCAGCCTGAGCTGCTGCCGGCTCGTAGCCCGCCAGCTTGAACATGGCGGCGATGTGGGCGACGTACTTCTCGCGCGCATCTTTGAAGCGGTCCTCGGTCTTAAGGTAATAGTCCCGGTCGGGCAGGCCGATGCCGCTGGCATAGATATCCGCCAGCACCCATGCGGGGTTGTGATTGTCTGAAGAGGCGTAGAGGCCGAAGGGCACGTTGATGTTCAAGTCGTGCAGGCGGCCGATCATCCGTTCCACACCAGCACGGTCGCGGATTGCATCGACGTCGGCGAGAAGGGGCTGGATCGATGTGATTCCGAGCTGGTTGATGCGTGCCTCATCCATGCAGGAGGCATAGAAATCTCCGATGAGCTGCTCTGTGCTTCCCGCAGGCCAGTCGGTCTTGGCGGAGACCTCATCGAGGATGGTGCGTAGGTGGTCCTTGGCAAGTTCGCCTGCCTGCCAACGACGACTCCACCGCACCATGGAAGGGGGGATGGGGTTGGCAGCGCGCCAAGCACCGTTCGAATACTCGTAGAAATCGGTGCAGGGTTCGACCTTGGTATCGAGATCGCCGACCTCAATGCCCTTCTGTGATGTCTGGGCCACGGCCACAAGGCAAAAGGCCACCACCAGTGGCAGCATGCTACGCAGGCGCATATTCACCGTCCCGTTGGGAATGATCAGGCAAGGAGCCAGTCTACTTGGAAACGCTCCAGATTGGACGGACGCGAGGAACGAAGGTCATACCAACGGTGGCCCTTCCGGAGGCACCGCTGCAGGTTCACCGTCGACCGCGGCCGCGGGTTCCTTCCACGCCCGTTGAGCCACCGCCCAGAAGCCAGCGGCCGCCCAGGCGACGACGCCGATAGCCATCGCAATATGCGGCAGCGCGACGCCGCGATCAATGAACTGGCCCGCCAGCCATGCGCCTGTGCCGATGGCGAGGAAGGCGAAGCCCAGTTCCGCGGCGAAGACCCGGCCGCGAAAACGGTCCTCGACGTTCAATTGCAGCAGCGTGGTGGAGAACACCCAGACCACGCTGGCCCCGACGTGTCCCAGCGCCACGGAAGCGCAGGCCAGCGCCAGGTTCGGGGCGCGGCCCAGCAGCCCGTAGCCCACGCCCGCCACGGCGAGGCCCAGGAGAATTCCCAGCCGCAGCCGGCGCTGCTCCTGTTGCGCCCAGGGCGCCGCCACCAGCGGCCCGATCAGCGCTCCCACGCCGCGCGCCCCCAGCAGCAAACTCATGGACAGCATGGCGCCTCGTTCCAGATCGAGGCCGTAGCCATGCAGCGGGAATATGCGGCGTCCCATCACCGGAAAGAGCACCCAACTGGCTCCCACGATGCCCAGTCCGGATTTCACAAAGAGGCTCGCCGCCAGGCGGGCGTCACCGCGCACGTAGCGGATTCCCTCAGCGATGGGCGTGAAGTCCACCAGGTCGCGCGGGCGAAACGGCGGATGGCCTTCGCTGTGCGGTTCAGCGAACCGCATGCGCTGGATCAGCCAGGCGGAAACCAGGAACGAAGCGGCATTCAGGACGAAGACAGAGTCGCGTCCGAGCGCGGCCGCGACCAGTCCGCCGAGGGTGGAGCCCATGGCAAGATTGAAGGACCATGTGGTCGCGGAAAGCGTGTTGGCGACGATGATCTCCGGCCGCCGCACGATATTGGGAATGACGGCGGTGCGCGCGGGCTCGAACATGGCCGCCATCACGCTCTCCAGCGCCAGCAGCGGGTAAATGAACGCCACCATCTCGCGGCTGCGAACCAGCAGCATCACCAGCACCACCGCCGCGCGCACCAGGTCGGAGGCGATCATCACGTGGCGGCGCGGCAGGCGGTCGTTCACTACTCCGGAGGTCGGCCCGAACAGAGCCTGCGGCAATACCTGCAGGAGCAGGGCCAGGGCCACGGACTCCGCGCGTCCGGTGAATTGCAGCAGCAGGCTGTAGACGGCCAGTGTGTAAAACCAGTCGCCCATCTCGCTGATGATCTGCGCCAGCCACAGGCGGCGGAAGTTGGCGTTGTCGCGCGCCAGGCGCCAGTAGGTGGCGAGTGAGATGCGTTCGTGCGTCATGCGTAGCAGACGTCGCGGAATATCGATTGTAAATGGGGCCGCCTGGATGCAACCTCGCCGCTTCCAGACGCTGCCGCTCGCGTGAATTAGAATGACTCCGCAGGAAGGTTTGCGATGACCTTCCCGCATCTTCAGGGAGGAGAGTCTGCAAGGGGAACCGCCGCGTCGTGCTGGAAAGAGCGAGCTGCCCGCCGCGGAGGCGGTGGCGCTGGCCGGCTTGCTGCGCTACCAGCCAGGGTCCGTGGTCAGCCGGACGATTCTCAGCCGCGAAACCGGCACGGTGACGCTGTTCGCTTTCGACGAAACCCAGGGCCTGAGCGAGCACACCGCGCCGTTTGACGCTCTGGTGCAGGTGCTCGAAGGCGAAGTGGAAATCACCATCGACGGCAAACTCCTACGGGCCCAGGCGGGGGACGCAGTGCTGATGCCGGCTCATCGGCCCCATGCCCTCGCTGCCATCACGCGCTTGAAGATGCTGCTCACCATGATCCGTTCGCAGCCTGCTCAGCCGTAGCCGAGTGCAAGCCCGAGCAGGGCCGCGCCAGTGTTACATTCATAGGACATGTCCGCGCTCGATTCCCGCTTCGTCCGGACTTGCCGGGCCCTTCCCGTGGACGCCACGCCCGTCTGGCTCATGCGCCAGGCCGGACGCTACATGGCCGAGTACCGGGCGGTGCGCAAGCGGCACTCGCTGGTGGAGATCTGCAAGACGCCGGCGCTGGCCGCCGAGGTCACCATTACCGCGGCGGAGAAACTGAGCGTGGACGCCGCCATCATCTTCGCCGACCTGCTGCTGCCGCTCGAACCCATGGGCATGCCGTTTCATTTCGAAGCGGGCGAAGGTCCCGTAGTGGAGCGGCCTATCCGTGAAGCGGCGGACGTTGCGACGCTGCGCACCGACCGCACGGCCGACCTCGGCTACGTAGCGGAGTCCATCCGGCGCGTGGTGGCGCATTTCGGCGCGCGCCTGCCGGTGATCGGATTTGCGGGCGCCCCCTTCACGCTGGCCAGCTACATGATCGAGGGCGGCGGCTCACGCAACTACGTGGAGACCAAGAAGCTCATGTACCGCCAGCCCGCCGTCTGGGACGAGTTGATGCGCAAGCTGGCCACGGTGTTGGGCGAGTATCTGGTGGAGCAGGCGCGCGCGGGCGCCGACGTACTGCAGATCTTCGACAGTTGGGTGGGGTGCCTGGCGCCGGATGACTATCGTCGCTACGCGTTGCCACATACGACAGCGCTCGTCCGCCATGCACAATCTGCCGGCGTCCCCGTGATCTACTTCGGCACCGAGACCTCTACGCTGCTCACCGCCATGCAGGAGACAGGCGCGGACGTCATTGGGGTGGACTGGCGCATTCCGCTGGATGACGCCTGGAGCGCGCTAGGCTTGCGCGGCGGCATCCAGGGGAATCTCGACCCAACGGCGCTGTTTGCCGAATGGAATGAAGTGCGCGAACGCGCTCACGACGTGCTGCGCCGTGCCGGCGGCCGCCCGGGCCACATCTTCAACCTTGGCCACGGCATCCTGCCGGGCACGCCGGTGGAAAACGTGCGCGCGCTGGTGGAGTGCGTGCACGAGTACTCTGCCCGTGAGACGGCTGCGCCTACGAGGATGGAATGAGCGCCACGCCCTCCACCGCCGTCCTGCTTCTCGCCCACGGCAGCCCCGATTCCCCGGC
Organism: Terriglobales bacterium; assembly: GCA_035454605.1. NCBI lineage: Bacteria > Pseudomonadati > Acidobacteriota > Terriglobia > Terriglobales > Terriglobales bacterium. Next base: position 1,426 of record DATIGQ010000043.1, on the reverse strand, counting down.
CGATGTCCCCGAATTCTTGCGCTCGGTTACGGGTGGCCGCCCGTTGCCGCAGGCGGTGATGGAGGAGATCCAGCACCGCTATGCGGCTATCGGCCGCTCGCCCCTGACGGCCATCACGCTGCAGCAGGGAAGGGCGCTCTCCGAAGTGCTCAAGATGGCTGTGTACGTCGGTATGCGCAACTGGAAGCCGTTCATCACGCACGCCGTGGGTCAGATGACAGACGCCGGCGTGACGCGCGCGGTTGGAATCTGCCTGGCGCCGCAGAATTCGCGCACCAGCGTCGGGCTGTACCGCCGTGCCGCCGAAGAGGCAGCGGCGGGCCGAATGGAACTCGACTTTGTGGAAAGTTGGCACGACCATCCTCTATTGATTCGCGCCTTCGCCGAAAAACTTGAAGCCGGGTGGAAGCACGCCTGCGCGGAGGGCGGCGCCACGGTGCCCGTTATCTTCACGGCGCACAGTGTGCCCGAGCGCACCATTGCCGAAGGCGATCCCTATGCCCAGCAGGCGCGCGAGACCGCGGCCATGGTGGCCATGCAGGTTCCCTCGCTGACCATGGACGACTGGGCGTTCGCTTTTCAGAGCCAGGGGATGTCGGGCGGGCCCTGGCTCGGTCCCACAGTCGAAGAGACCATTCGGGCGCTGAAAGATAAGCGACACACCGGCGTATTCCTCCAGCCCATCGGGTTTGTCTGCGACCACGTCGAGGTGCTCTACGACATCGATATCGGCTTCCGCGAATTCGCCCAGAAGCACGGCATGCGGCTGTGGCGCGCCGAGTCTCTGAATGATTCACCCACCTTCATCGCCGCCCTGGCAGACGTGGTGCGCTCGCGCCTGACGCCGGGGGAAGAAACGCGGCCGAACATCGTGCAGATCTCCGGCATCCAGTAGGCATGGGCGACGAAAGCCGAAGCCGGAAACGCACTGCGATTGTCGGCGGCGGGATCGCTGGACTGAGCGCCGCCTTCGAGCTGGAACTGCGGCGGCGGGATGGACAGGCGCTGGAATACGTCCTCTACGAGCGTGCGCCTCGCCTGGGTGGCGTGATCCGCACCGAGCGAACCGCCGAGGGGTGCCTGATCGAGGCCGGGCCGGACGCTTTCCTCACCGAAAAACCTTGGGCAGCGGAGCTTTGTCGCGAACTCGGATTGGGCGACCAGCTCCTGGGCTCGAATGACGCCGAGCGGCGAACCTATATCGTGGTTCGCAATCGCCTGCTGCCCATTCCTGACGGCCTGCAGTTCATGGTGCCAACGCGCGTCGCGCCCGTGCTCTCCTCGTCGCTCTTTTCGTTCGGCGCCAAGCTGCGCATGGCGAAGGAGTGGTTCTTTCGCCCGCAAGCCAGCAAGAACGATGAGCCGGCGGCCACGTTTGTTGCCAGGCATTTCGGCCGGGAGATGGTCGAGCGCCTGGCCGACCCTC
>DATIGQ010000042.1 GCA_035454605.1 Terriglobales bacterium | reverse complement strand
TCCAGCGGGATCACTTCGCTCTTGCCGCCGAAGCCGCCGCCCACCAGCGGCTTGATCACGCGGATCTGCGCCATCGGCATCTCCAGCACGATGGAAAGCTTGTGCTGCAGGTAGTACGGCACCTGGGTCGAGGACCATACCGTCAGCCGCCCGGGCTTGCCGGTGTGCGGGTCGAAGTCGAACGAGGCCAGCGTGGAGTGCGGCTCCATGGCCGCGTGCGTCACCTCGTTGGCGATGAAGCGAGCCTCGGCGATGTGGTCGGCTTCCGCAAACCCCTTCTCCGGATCGCCAAACACGTGGTGGTAGTCCTTTTCCAGGTTGTGCGCCTTGTGGTCGTGGATGAGGTCGGCCTCAGCCTTCATGGATTCTTCCGGATCGAAATACGCGGGCAGTACCTCGTATTCCACCTCGACCAACTCGACGCCTTGCTCGGCCACCGTTTCATTGACAGCAACGACACAGGCCACGTTGTCGCCCACGTAGCGGACCTTGTCCACGGCCAGCGCGGTTTCGTCGTGTCCGACGGGCAGGATGCCGTACTTGTTAGGCGCATCCTGACCGGTCACCACCGCGACCACCCCTTCCAGCGCCAGGGCCTTCGAGGCATCGATGCGCTTGATGCGGGCGTGCGGATGCGGCGAGTGCAGGATCTTCCCGATCAGCATGCCGGGCAGCGACAGGTCGTCCGTGTATTTGCCCGAGCCGGTGGTCTTTTCGGCCGCGTCCACGAACGCGACCGGTTTGCCGATGACTGAAAAGTCGCTCACGTTTGCCTTCCCGCTGCCAATCCTTCCTGCTCGGCCCGGATGGCCGCCCGGATGGCCTGGTACATCTGGGTGTAGCCCGTGCAGCGGCAAAGGTTGCCGCTGAGGGCGTTGCGGATCTCGTCCTCGGTGGGCTCCGGGTTGGCCGCCAGGAGCGCCTTCACGGTTATCAGGAACCCTGGAGTGCAGTAGCCGCACTGCGCGCCGCCCCAGTCGCCGTAGGCCTTCTGGATGGCAGCCAGCGCGCCGTGCTCGGCCACGCCCTCGATGGTCGTCACCTCCTGGTCGTCACCGGCGCAACTGCCGGCCAGCAGGGTGCAGGAAAGCACCGGCACGCCGTTCAGCAGCACGGTGCAGGCGCCGCAGGAGGAGTCGTCACAACCGCGCTTGGAACCGGTAAGCTTCAGGTCTTCGCGGAGGACGTCGAGCAGGAGCTTCGAGGGCTCCACCGCCAGTTCGTGGCGACGCCCGTTCACGCGCAGTTCGATGAGTTCTTTCTTCAAGTTCTCAGTTCTCGGTTCTCAGTTCTCAGTAAAGCGGCACCTTCGGGTCGATGGTGCGCGACCACTGGTCGATGCCGCCCCGCATGGACTGCACCTTCTCGAATCCCTGCTGCCGCAGCCAGGCGCATACGTTGGCTGAGCGCACTCCGTGGTGGCAGACCACCACGATGTGCTCCTCCGGGTCCAGCTCCCGGTGGGCCCGCGCGGGCACGTCCGACATGGGGATCAGTGTCGAGCCGGCGATGCTCGCGGTCTGCACCTCCCAGGGCTCGCGCACATCCAGCAGCGTGAACCGTGACCCGTTCTCAGCCAGGGCTTTCACTTGTTCGGGTGTGATCTCAAAGTCCATCGCTAGTATCCAAAATCCGCCTGCGCCGCGTAGGCATGTTTCTCAACCGCCAGCTCCTGCTGACGGCAGGCCCCAATGCGGTCCATATATTCGCGCCGGTCGGCCACGCCCTGCACCCAGCGCTCCAGCCACGCCTGAAAGTCCGTGGGCGTCTTGGTCTGCTCGTGGTATTGCTGAAAAGCGGCGTCGTCCCGCTTGTAGCAGCCCTGCACCGGCGAAGGATGCGCCCCGTACGGGCACTCGACCACGGCGCTGACCAGGAAGCCGGGGATCACGGTACGGTTGGGGTCGCTCGAAATCACTTCCGGCTCGACGATCTTCTCCGCTACGACGATCACCCGCCGCGCCGCCCGTACTCCTTCCAGCATCACTCCGAAGTTGCCCCAGCAGTGGGCGTTGCCGTGGGCGTCGGCGCGCTGTACGTGGACGACGGCGACGTCGGGCGTAATGGCGCGGACTGCCTGTAGCTTCTCTCCCGTAAACGGCGAGGGGAACTCGGTGAAGAATTCGTTGTCACGGGCGACGTCCGAGCCCAGGGCCGTACGCGCGGGCAGGAACGGAACTCCCATGGCAGCCGCCTCGAGAGCCAGCGCGACGCCGAAGTTGGTCATGTCCGTGACCTTGACGCTGCCGGACTCGACGGCACGGCGGAAGTTGTACGCCGAACCCATCATCACGTTGCCCACCCAGGCGGCGATGACGCGCTCCACACAACCGGCTCCGATGAGCTGGTCGAACAGCACATCCGAGATCGGCCCGATGAGCGTCAGCCCACGCTTCTTCTGGCGGATGATCTCGTGCCCGGCGGCGAACGGGATCATCTGCTCCAGTTGCAATCCCAACGCGACCGAGCAGCCGTCAGGGACGTGCTCCGCGATCGCGTCGTGCATGGTGAAGAGCTTCACTCCGCCGCCTCGTCAGACTCGCAAACGACTCGAACTCTCGCTCTAAAGTACTGAATGAAAAAAACCGTGAATGCCACGAATACCAAAATGCTGAGAAGTGTCAGGCCAGCGGCGGCGAGTTTCTGCGCGTCGCCTGAGGCACCCATCCAGTGCAACACCAGCCGCACGGATGCGCCCAAGAGCATCAGCCCACTTGCGAACTGAAGTGCGCGAGAGCTCTTAAACCCGTACAACCCAAACATCCCAACCCCTGCACTCAAGTAGGTGTTCCTGTTCACGGACCGTATTGGAAAGACCCCGTGAATCAATTCCCAAATGCCTGAAACCACCACTCCAACTGCTAGTACGAACAGCACGGCAAACATGCTCGTCGTGATGGGGTCAGAATCCACGACAATCGTTCGCTTGCCCGCCACTACTTCCCCTTCCACACCGGCTTCCTCTTCTCCAAAAACGCCTGGATGCCCTCGACCGCATCCTCGGTTTTCATCAGTTCGTCGAAGTAGAGCTGCTCGGCCTTGGCGAGGCCCTTGTCGAAGTGGATGGCATCCCAGGCGTAGAAAGCTTTCTTGGTCACGGCCAGCGCTGCCGGACTCAACTGCTCCAGGTTATGGACGGCCTGCTGGACCATGGCCTCCAGGTCGTCTTCGGAAGTGACGCCGTTGGCCAGCCCGATGGCCGCCGCCGCCGGCCCTTTGAGTGCGCGCCCGGTCAGCACCAGCTCCGCCGCGCGCTTCTGTCCGATGAGCGCCGAAAGGGCCACGGCGGCCACCGGCGGGAAGCAGGCCAGCTTGATCTCCGGGAACTGCCAGGTGGCGCCGTCCGCGGTGTAGACCAGGTCGCAGATCATGGCCAGCTCGGCGCCGCCTCCCAGGCACAGGCCGCGCACGGCGGCCACGGTGACCTTGCGGCTGGCTACGATCGCCCGAATCGCGGCGTGGAAGCGAGTCAGCATGTCGCGCACGTTCTCCGGGGTGTGCGCGGCGACATCGACGCCGGCGGAGAAGGCCTTCTCGGATCCCTCGAAGACGATCACGCTGATATCGGCGCGCTGCTCGATCTCTGCCAGCGTTTCTTTCAATTCATCCATCATGGGGACATCGATGACGTTCAACGGCGGATGGTTGAGCTTGATGCGCGCCAGCGGCGGCGCCAGCTCAACGCAGATCTTGGTGTGGGTCATGCGGGTCAGTGGTGTCGCGGCCATGTCAGTTACCTCGTCCAGAATCCTTTCTTATCGTACTCGCGAATCGCCTTGAGCTCGGCGGCCGAAGGCTCCGGCGTGATGTTCATGCGCGCGGCAGCGCGCAGCTTCCATCCCGTGTTTGCCAGCACGTCTTCCACGCTCACGCCCGGATGCGCGGAATCGAGGAAGGCCTCGCCGTCCTCGCCGAAGCGCAGCACGGCTTTGCTGGTGATTACCGCGCTGGGACCGCCGCGTGGCAGGCCCATTCTCTCGCGCCACTC
>DATIGQ010000041.1 GCA_035454605.1 Terriglobales bacterium | reverse complement strand
CAGCTTCTTTCCCGCCCGGCGCAGGCTGCCCTCCAGGATCGTGCCCACATTCAAGCTCCGGCCGATTTCGCCAGCCGGCACATTCTTGCCCTTGAACGAAAAGGCCGACGTCCGGGCCGCGACCTTCATACCCGGCACCCTGGCCAGCGCGTTGCTGATCTCTTCGGTGATGCCGTCGCTGAAAAACTCGTCATCGGGGGTGCTGCTCAGGTTGGCAAACGGAAGCACCGCGATGGATTTCGCCGCCCTCTCCGGTTCTCCCGAAGAGACGGTGGAGGCTTCCAGCCCCGCCTCGCGCAAGCGCACCCGCACGTGCTCGTTGGAACTCTTATGGCTGCCCGACGCCTCCGGCTCGCCGCGAGCCACGGCGGCTCCGGATTCGGGAATCTTCAGTCCCGCCTTGCGGAGTCCCTCCAGGATGCGGTCCATCAGGCCGCTCGAGTAATGCCAGCACTCGATGTAATGGCGCGCGTTCACTTCGATATCCTTATCCAGCGCGAGCAGTTCCTTCGCTGCCGCGGCGGCTTCGGCCCGGCGGCCGAGCAGGCCGCATAGGGAAGCCATCACCAGGGGTTGCCAGAACAGGCCCGGCATATTGACCCGCGTGGCGTGTTCCAGCGCTTTCTCGTAGTCTCCCTTGCTGCAACTTTCCCAGATGAGACTGAAGTGGTACCAGCCGGCATGGTGCGGATTGATGTCCATCGCCCGGCGCGTGATGGTCGCGCCGCGCTCGAAATCTGCGATGTGCACCAGCATCAGCCCCATTTCCGCCAGCGTGTCCGTGTTGCGCGGATTGAGCGCCATGGCCCGCTCCGCCGCGGTGCGGAACGCCTGCGTGTCGCGCCGGAAAAAATGGGTTTGCGCCAGTGCGTGATACCCCTGCTGGCAGCTCCGATCGAGGTCCACGGAGCGGCGGGAGGCCGCCAGCGCTCGTTCCAGCGCCTCCGGTCGCCGGTGGAACCCGAACCGGAATTCGTCGATGTACAGGTGCGAGAGACAGGCCCACACCACCGCGTGCCCAGGTTCGCGCTCCACCGCGCGCTCCAGGCCGTCCCGGGTACGGACGTGTTCTGTGGGCGTGATGTGCATCCGGTAGGCGTAGTAGCGCAGCACCCAGTCCACTGCGGTCAACTCGTCATCGGATTTCTCTTCCACGCTGGCAGCCATGGAACGTACGAGCACTCCGTTGGCGTCCGCCACGGTCGCCACTACCCGGTCGATGATCTCGTCCTGCACCGCGAAGATTCCCAGCTTAGCCAGGTCGCGGTCATAGGCTTCGGCCCAGAGTTGTGCGCCGCTCGCGGCGTCCACAAGTTGCGTGCTGACCCGGACCGTACTACCCGCCTTGCGCGCGCTGCCTTCCAGCACGAAACGCGCGCCCAGTTCGCGTCCCACGGTGCGAATGTCCTCCGAACGGCTCTTGTAGACCATGGCCGAGCTGTGGGCGACCACCTGAAGATAGGGAAAGCGCGAGAGCCCGGTCGTAATGTCTTCAGTGAGCCCCTCCGCCAGCCCCTGCAAGTCCGCGTCCGAGCTGCCCGGATTCTTGAAGGGCAGCACCGCGATCCACGGCGTTTGGGAGCGGGCACGAAGGCTCCCCGACTCAGTGCTCTCAGAAACCACTGCCGCCGTCTGGCCGCTCGGGTTATCGGGTTGGATAGCGCCCGCACTGCTCTCCGCTTCGGGAATCTTCAGCCCCGCCTTGCGCAGGCCATTCACCCAGTGTTCCGCCTGGTCCTTGTTCAGCCATTTGCCCACTTCGGCGTGCGCTTTGTGGGCAAAATCGGGATAGAGCTGGAGCAGATCCCGGATGGCGGGCTGTGCCGCGTCGGCGCGCCCCATCTGGCCCAGGGAGGCAGCCAGGGCGGCGTGATAGTAGAAGTACGTCGGCATGTTGATACGCTGCGCAACCTCCAGCGCCTTCGGGTAGTCCTGCTTGAAGTAGCTGTTCCAGAAGGCTGCGAAGTGGTACCAGCCCGGGTGGTGGGGATTCAGTTCCATGGCCCGGTCGGCCAGGGCCATGCCCCGTTCCCATTCTCCGCTGTAGGCGAGCAGCAGGCCCATCCAGGCCAGCGCCCAGCCGTCCAGTGGATTGAGTGTCAGGGTGCGCTCGGCCGCCTGGCGGAAGAAGTCGAACTCGCGGCGGAAGAAGTATGTCTGCGCCAACGCCATGGAACCCGGCTGGCTGGCGGGATCGAGGGCGACGGCGCGGCGCGCCGCGGCCAGGGCGCGCCCCAATGGGTCCGGCTGCGGATTGAATTCATGCTTGTGCTCTTCCAGGATGAGCGAAGAGAGGGCCGCCCAGGCGTCGGCATAGCCGGGATCCCGTTCGACGGCATGCTCCAGGCAGGCCCGGACCTCGGCATGTTCCTCGGCATTGAGGACGTGCCAGTAATTGAAGCTGCGCACCACGGCCTCGTAGGGGCTCAAGGTTTCCGCCGGGCGTCCATGAAACAGGCCTGCCATGCTTCGCGGCAGCACCCCGTAGGCGTCGGCGACGGTAGAGACGATGCGGGCGGTGAGCTGGTCCTGCAAGGTGAAGATGTTGGCGGCCGTCAGGTCGCGATCGTAGGTTTCCGCCCACAGATATGCGCCCGTCGCGGCATCATGAACCTGCACGCTGACTCGCACCGTCGAACCCGCCTTCCGCAAGCTCCCGTCCATCACGTAGCGTGCGCCCAGTTCCGGCCCCACACTCCGCACATCCACCGCTTGGCCCTTGTAACGCAGGGTCGAGTTGCGCGCGATGACGTGCAGGTAGGAAAAGCGTGAAAGTCCGGTGGTCACATCCTCACTCAGCCCGTCGGCCAGCGCTTCCAGATCCGTGTCGCCGCTCGGACTTTTGAAGGGCAGTACCGCCACCCATAGCTCCTCGCCTCGCGCCGCGCCGGCACGCTCGGCGCTGCCCGCCGTCGCGGGGGACCGCCCCGAATCCGTGTCCCGCTTCAGTCGTTCCAGGTCGGCCCGCATCTCGCTGGCGTGCTGGTAGCGCAGCCGCGCGTCCTTTTCCAGCGCCTTCTGGATGATGTCGCCCAGCTTCTGCGGCAGGTCGGGGCTCAGGTGTTCAGTCGAAGGCCTTTCGTTCAGGATGCCGTTGAAGATGGCCGCGGACGTATCGCCCCGGAACGGGCGCATCCCCGTGGCCATTTCGTAGAGCACCACGCCGAACGAGAACAGGTCGGTGCGCGCGTCCAGGTCCTTCCCCAGCGCCTGCTCCGGAGACATGTACGCCACCGTGCCCAGAACCATGCCCGGGCTGGTCAGGTGTTCTTCCTCGTGCGCCGTGGCCGTGACTTCCGTCGGTCCGGCGTCCTTGTGCGCCACCTTGGCCAGGCCGAAGTCCAGCACCTTGGCGAGCCCGCGCTGGGTCACGAACAGATTTGCCGGCTTGATGTCCCGGTGGACGATGCCGTGGGAATGTGCCGCATCCAGGGCATCGGCGATCTGGATTGCCAGGCTGAGCAGAGCCTCCCGTTCCAGCGGCCTGCCTTCGACCTTGTGCCGCAGCGTGGTGCCTTCCAGGTATTCCATCACCAGGAACAGATGGCCTTCGTGCTCGCCGATCTCGTGGATGGTGCAGATGCCGGGATGGTTGAGTGCGGAGGCGGCCCGGGCCTCGCGGCGGAAGCGCTCCAGCGCCTGTGTGTCTTGGGCCACGTCCTCGGGCAGGAACTTCAGGGCCACGAAGCGGCCCAGGTTGGCGTCCTCGGCCTTATACACCACACCCATGCCGCCACCACCCAGTCTTTCCACGATCCGGTAGTGCGAAATGGTCTGGCCTACCACGAACGCTACTCCCAAGAGGAAAGGGACAGCCGACGGTTCAGGTCACGAGGGCACCGAAATCACCAATCGCAACCTGACTCGATGGCCAAATGACCGGATTCCCTCTGTGCCTGTGTATCTCTGTGGCTATTTCAGCTTGGCGCCCACCGGCACATCTTCCAGGAACCCGCACAGCACCGGCGTCCCCTTTTCGCCCACCGACGCCGCCACGATCATCCCGTTCGACTCCAAACCGCGCAGCTTGCGCGGCTGCAGGTTCACGACGATCACCACCTTGCGTCCCACCAGCGTCTCCGGCTTGTAGGCCTCGGCGATTCCCGCCACCACCTGCCGCACTTCTGTGCCGATATCGACTTCCAGTCGCAGCAGCTTGTCTGCGCCTTTTACCTTTTCGGCCACCTTGATCTCGCCCACGCGCAGCTCCACCTTGGCGAAATCCTCAATGCTGATGCGCGAATCGCCGGCCGCAGTCGTCGCAGGCTGCGCCGGAACTGTTGCGGGCGCGGGTGACGTCGCTGCCGGCGCCGCTTCCTTCTTCTCCGTTTCTGCTGCCTTTGGCTGGCTCTCCATCTGCTGCATCCTCTCGATCACCGATTTGTCCGCGCGCGGGAACACCGGCTCCACCAGGCCCAGCTTGGTGCCGTGAGCCAGTTGTCCCCACTCCAGCTTGTCCAGCCGCGCCTTGGCCACCGCGCCCAGTCCCAGTTGCGACCATATCCGCCCGGTCGCTTCCGGCATCACCGGATGCACCAGCGCCGTCACCACGCGCAGGGCCTCCGCCGCCGTGTACAGCACCGTCGCCAGGCGCGCCCGGCTGTCTTCATCGGTTTTTTCCGCCAGCGTCCAGGGCTCGTTTTCCACCAGGTACTTGTTCACCGCAGCCACCACCGTCCATGCCGCTTCCAGCGCTTTCGAGAACTGGTAGTCCTCGAACAGCTCCCGATAGCTGCGGATCACCTCGCCCGCGGTCTGCGCAATCTGCTCATCCGCCGCCGTCCGTGTCTT
>DATIGQ010000040.1 GCA_035454605.1 Terriglobales bacterium | reverse complement strand
GGGCGCGGGAGGTCCTCGACGAGCATGAAGACGCCGAACAGCGGGTGAGCGACCACCTGACCGCCGCCGGTGAACGCGAGGCTGGGGCCGGGCGGCAGCTCACCATCTTCACGCCCCTTTCTGACAAAGTGGTGGAGCGGTTGCGGCAGGCGGAACTCGACCGGCTGACGCCTATCGAGGCGCTGAAGCTGCTGTATGAGCTGAAGAAGGAGCTCGAGTAACGGCTGACTTTCACGTGCCCACCAAGAGCGCCAACGACCTCCGCAAACAAGTCGGGCAGTTGCTGATTCTCGGCTTCGAAAGGACAGAGTGCGACGCGCGGCTGAGCCGCTTGCTGCGCGATCTGCGGCCGGGCGGAGTGATCCTGTTCGCGCGCAATATTGCGGATGCGAGGCAGACGCATCGGCTGCTCAAAGATTGCGAGGCGACGGTCGGCGGGCCGTTGTTCCGCTGCGTCGATCTCGAAGGCGGGACCGTGGACCGGCTCCGGGAAGCGATTGCGCCGACGCCTTCGGCCGCGGAGGCGGCCGCCACCGGCAACCGGAGATTGTTCCGGCGCCATGGCCGCCTGCTGGGAGAGGAGGCGCGCGCGCTGGGCTTCAACGTGGACTTCGCCCCGGTTCTCGATCTTCGGCTTCCCGCCTCGCAGAAAGTGCTGGGGACACGGACGGCGTCCACCGAGCCGGCGAGGGTGGTCACCTACGCGCGCGAATTCCTCAGGGGACTCAACGCGGCAAAGGTGCTGGGCTGCGGCAAGCATTTTCCCGGCCTGGGCGCTGCGAGCCTGGATTCGCACTTCGAGTTGCCCATCATCAAAAAGCCGTGGCGCAGGCTGTGGGCGGAAGACCTGGTACCGTACCGGCAACTCAAGAACGTCCCGTCGTTCGTGATGGTCGCCCATGCAGCCTTTCCGGCGGTCACGGGAAACCGGACGCCGGCCTCGATGTCGCGCAAGTGGATTGAGGACGTTCTGCGCAAGAGAATCGGCTATCGCGGCCTGATCGTTTCCGACGACCTGGAGATGGGCGCCGCGCAGGCGGCAGGCTCCATCGAAGACGTCGCGGTAGCTGCCGTACGCGCGGGCGCCGACATGTTTCTGGTCTGCCGCAAGGAAGACCTGGTGCGGCGGGCGTGGGAAGCCGTGGTACATGAGGCGGAAAGGGATCAACGCTTTGCGCTAGAGGTCGAGCAGTCGGCTGCACGGGTGATGGCCAGAAAGCGGCGGGCTCGGGAGTTGCGCGGGTTGGCTCCTGCTCCGGATAGGAAGAAGGTGGAAGGGCTGCGGAGGGCCGTGGCGGGGTTGTGGAAACAGGTCCATCGGGAGCTGGCTTTGTGAAGGCAGCACGATGATCGTTGCGGGCGTGATGAGCGGGACGTCGGCGGACGGCATCAACGTGGCCGTGGTGCGCCTGACGGGGCGAGGGTGGAAGACGCGCTTCTCGCTGGTGAAGCATGAGCGCCATCCTTATCCGGACGCGGTACGGCGGGCGGTGCTGGGAGCGATGAATGCTCGCGCCGCCGCCGTAGCCGACCTGGCGCGGCTGAACTTCCTGCTGGGCGAACTTTACGCCGAGGCGGTGCAGAAGACGGTACGGCGCGCCGGCCTCGCGGGCGTCGAACTGGTGGGTTGCCACGGGCAGACGCTCTACCACCAGGGCCACCCGGCACTGTTTCTGGGCAGGAAGGTCGCGGCGACCTGGCAGACCGGCGAAGGAGCCGTGCTCGCGGCGCGGGTGGGCGCGCCGGTGGTTTCGGACTTCCGCCCGGCGGATATGGCGGCGGGCGGGCAAGGCGCGCCTCTGGTTCCCTTCCTCGACTACCTGGTGTACCGCGACCGACGTGTGGGGCGAATCGCGCAGAACATTGGAGGCATCGCCAACCTGACGGCGATTCCGGCAGGAGCGGAACCCGAGGATGTCATCGCGTTCGACACCGGGCCGGGCAACATGGTGATCGATGCATTGATGCAGCGGCTCTATGGCCGGGCGTACGACCCTGGCGGACGTGCCGCAGGGCGCGGACGCGTGCGCGAGGACGCGCTCGAAAGGCTGCTGGCGCATCCGTTCTTCGGCCGGCGGCCTCCGAAAACGGCGGGGCGGGAACAGTTCGGACGCGAGTTCGTGAGCGGGCTGCTGAGACTCTGCCGCGGGGCCCGCAAGGAAGACATCCTGGCGACGGCGACGGCTCTGACGGCGCGCTCCATCGGTCTGGCTGTGGAGGGGGTGGTGTTAGCCACAGAGGGACAGAGACGCAGAGCAAAGACGCTCTACCGGGATTTTGTGGTCTCAGGTGGTGGGACGAAGAACCGCACGCTGATGAAGATGCTGGCGCAGGAGTTGGAACCCTTTGGCCTGCGCCTGCGGCGATCGGACGAGTTCGGCGTACCGGCGGAAGCCAAGGAAGCCATGGCGTTTGCCGTGCTCGCCTATCAGACCTGCATGAGCCAGCCGGGGAACCTGCCGGCAGCGACGGGAGCGAGAAGAGCGGTAGTGCTGGGGAAGGTGAGCTTCTAGTTGCGAGCACAGAGTACCGAGCCGCGAGGGAGAACGGGCAAGACGCCCCGAACCTTTTACCGTCACGCGCCGCTCCTCGCGGCCATTTTCCTGCTGGTCTTCACCTCGTCGTGCACGAGCAAGCCCGACGCCGACACGCTGGTGATGATCATCGAAAGCGCGCCACAGAACCTGGACCCGCGGGTGGGAACGGACGCGCAGTCGGAGCGCATCGGCGCGCTGCTGTTCGACGCCCTGCTGGAGCGTGACCAGCACTTCCAGGTGCAGCCCCACCTGGCCGTGAGCTGGGAGATCCCCGACCCGCTGACCTACGTGTTTCATCTGCGCCGCGGGGTGCGCTTTCACGATGGCCGGGCGCTTACCTCGCGCGACGTGAAGTGGACCTTCGACTCCGTGCGTGACGGCACACTGCGCACCCCCAAGGCCTCGACCTACCGGTGGATCGAACGCATCGAGACGCCGGACGATGCCACCGTGGTCTTCCACCTGCGGGAGCCCTACGCGCCGCTGCTGTGGAACCTTTCGGGCGGCGCCATCGGCGTCGTTCCCTATGGCAGCGGGCCGGAACTGAAGACGAAGCCGGTGGGCAGCGGGCCCTTCCGCTTCGTCAGCCTGGCGCAGGACAAGGACGTGGTGATCGAGCGCAACGACGACTACTGGGGGGAGAAGCCCAGGGTGAAGCAGGTGCGCTTTGCCGTAGTGCCCGACACCACCACCCGGGTGCTGGAGTTGGAGAAAGGCTCGGCCGACGTCGCTATCAATGCGCTGACCGCGGACATGGTGGAGGCGCTGCGGAGCGAAGGGCGGCTGCGCATCACCGAAGGACCGGGGACGATCTACGCCTACATCGCGCTCAATCTCGAGGATCCGGTCCTCAAGGACGTGCGCGTGCGTCGCGCGCTCGGCTATGCCATCGATCGGCGGCCCATCCTGCACTATCTGTGGCGGGACCTAGCACGGCCAGCCGAGAGCCTGCTTCCGCCCGAACACTGGGCGTTTTCCGCCGAAGGCGCGAAGTACGACTACGATCCGGAGCGCGCACGAAGGCTGCTGGACGAAGCCGGTTATCCGGCGTCCAGCAACGGAGTGCGACTCCGCCTGACCATGAAGACCTCTACGGAGGAATCCACCCGGCTGCTGGCGGCCGTATTGCAGCAGCAGTTGCGCGCGGTGGGCGTCGAGCTGGAGATCCGCAGTTACGAGTTCGCGACCTTTTTCAGCGACGTGACCCGAGGCGCCTTCCAGGTGATCTCGCTGCGCTGGATCGGGGGCAATGAAGACCCGGACATCTTCGAGCACGTCTTCCACTCGGCGAGCTTCCCTCCCAAGCGGGCGAACCGCGGGCACTACGCCAGCCCGCGCGTGGACGCGCTGATCGACGAGGCGCGGCGCACTCCCGATAGCGAAACCCGGCGGCGCCTCTATGCCGAGGTGCAGCGCCGGATCGCCGAAGACGTGCCCTACATCCATCTCTGGTACCTGGACAACGTGCTGGTGCACTCGCCGCGGGTGAAGGGAGCGCAGGTCGCCTCTTCGGGAAACTACGACTTCTTGAAGACGGTAGAGCTGGAGTAAGACAGTTCCAGTTTCAGGTTTCCAGTGCAAACGAAGCTTGACGAACTGATGCCCCGCTTTGACGTGCGGGCGCGCTACGAGGCGCGCGTCGAAGCCTCGCCGGAGCGGACGCGCAGTGCGCTGCGCGAGACCGATTTTTCGCAGATGCCGCTTACCCGGCTGCTCATGGGGCTGCGTACGCTGGGTTGTCGGCCGAAGGTGCCGGTCTCGCTCACGCCGGAGGAACGGCTGCGGGCTGCCGGATTCGTTCCGATACCGAGCGACTCCGAAGAGGAGACTCTGATGGGCGTGGTGGGCCGCTTCTGGCGGCCGGATAGCGGAGTCGTGCACGGGCTCACGGCAGAAGAGATCGTGGCCTTCGAGAAGCCCGGCTACGCGAAGGCGCTGTGGAACTTCACGGTGACGCCAGAACCCAGCGGCGGTACGCGCCTGGCGACGGAGACCCGAGTGCTCGCATTGGGAAACTCAGCGCGCCGGAGATTCCGCGCCTATTGGTTCGTGGTGGGGCCGTTTTCCGGGCTCATACGCAAGGAGATGCTGCGCGAGGTGAAGCGGCGGGCCGAGGCCTCTCGCTGAAGGCGCGTGGTACCATCGAGCGGCGATGCGCATCCTGTTCATCGGCGACATCTTCGGGCGGCCGGGGCGCGGCATCGTGCGCGACCACCTGGCGGACCAGGTGGCCCAGCGCAAGGTCGACCTGGTGATCGCCAACGCGGAGAACGCCGCCGCGGGCTTCGGCGTGACGCCTTCGATCGCGGAAGAACTGCTGGGCCTGGGCATCGACGTGCTCACCACCGGGAACCACGTCTGGGACAAGCGCGAGATCGTGGAATACCTGCAGTCGGCCGATGGCAACGCGACCAGCGCGGCCCGGCGCGTACTGCGTCCCGCGAACTATCCCGCCGGCACGCCCGGATTCGGCATCTACGAGGGCGCGACCAGGGGCGGCGTCGCCTACGCGGTTCTGAACCTGCAGGGGCGGGTGTTCATGGTGGACAACGACGACCCGTTCCGCGTCGCCGATCAGCTGCTGAAGAGTGTCCGCGCCAAGGTAGTGATCGTGGACATACACGCGGAGGCGACTTCGGAGAAGATCGCCATGGGCTGGTACCTGGACGGGCGCGTGACCGCAGTGATCGGCACCCATACCCACGTGCCCACAGCCGATGAGCGCGTGCTCCCGCAGGGCACGGCCTACCTGACCGACGTCGGCATGACCGGTCCCTACGACAGCGTGATCGGCGTGGAGAAGCAGAAGGTCCTGGAGCGCTTCCTCACCAGCATGCCGGCGCGCTTTGAGCCGGCACGGGGCGACGTGAGGCTGTGCGCCGCCCTCATCGAGTGCGATCCGGCAAGCGGCAAAGCGAGTGCGATCGAACGAGTGGTCCTGAGAGGGGAAAAATAAGGACACAGGAAGCGGGTCGCAGGCCGCAGGAAATGCGCAGAGTCTTGATCATCGCTTTGCTCCTTTTCGCTGCGCAGGTGGCGAACGCGGGAGAACCCTGTGACGCCGTCTGCAAGCAGGCGAAGAAGGACGCACGCACCGCGGAGAAGAGCTTCCGCAAGGGCCAGAAACTGGCCGAGAAGGGCAAGACGAAGGAGGCTCTGGCCCTGCTCGATGAGGCGGTGCGGCTGCAGCCCACCAGCGCCACCTATGTGACGACGCGGGAGCTGGTGCGCCTGGCGATCGCGCAGGAACACCTGGTGCGGGGCCAGGAACGGCTGGAAGCGAAAAGATATCAGGAAGCCATCGCCGAGTTCCGCACCGCGCTGGAGCTGGATCCCGGCAACGAGGTAGCGCGCGAACGGCTGCGCGGGGCCCTGTCGGAGATCGCGGGTACGGACAGCGTGGATCCGACCGCGGCCCTGCTGCAGAAACATTCCCTGCTCAAGATCGTGGCCGACTCGCGCGAGGTGACGGTCGCGCCGCGCCCCGGGCGGCGGGACTTCCACTTTCGAGGCGCGGCGCGCGACCTGTTGAAGAAGGTGGGCGCCGAGTACGGCCTGACGGTGGCGATGGATGATTCCGTGCCCGGCACCAGTGTGCGCTTCGACCTGGAGCAGGCGGATTTCGAAACCGCGATGGACCTCGCCTGCCGCGTGACCCGGACGTTCTGGGTGCCGCTGGCCGCCGGACAGATCCTGGTGGCCCAGGACACGCAGACCAACCGCCGGCAGTTTCAGCCCGTGGCGCTGCGTACCTTCGAGCTTCCCAACCTGACCAGTGCCGCCGAGATGACCGAGTTGGTCACGGTGCTGCGCTCGGTGCTGGAGATCCGCGCCATCACGGTGAATGCGGCCAATGGCCTGATCACGGTGCGCGCGCCGCTCTCGCAGGTGGAGGCCGCGACCCGCTTCCTGGAGGAGCTCGTCTCCGGGCCGGCGCAGGTGATGCTGGATGTGAAAGTGTTCGAGGTGGACCGCACCGTGGTCCGCGAGCTGGGACTGGACCTGCCCCTGCAGTTTCGCATCTTCAATCTGCCATCGGAAGCGCGGCAGTTGCTGCAGTCGGCCGGCGGACAGAGCGTGATCGACCAGTTGATCGCTTCCGGCGGGCTGAACCAGGTGGACCCGGCGGCGATCGCGGCGCTGCTGGCGCAGTTGCAGCAGGGATCGGTGCTGACGCAGAACTTCGCGGTGTTCGGAGGAGGCATCACGCTCACCGGAGTCACGCTGCCGCCTCTCACCCTGAACCTGCAACTGAACGAATCCAATCTGCGCCTGCTGGAGCACGCTTCCTTGCGCGCCGCCCACGGCAAAGAGACCACGCTGCGCATCGGACAGCGCTTTCCCATCCTGAACGCGAGCTTCAGCCCCATCCTCAACAGCCCGGCGCTCACCCAAGTCATCCAGAATCAGAGCTTCCAGACGGCCTTCCCTTCCTTCTACTACGAGGATCTGGGACTCAACATCAAGGCCACTCCCTACGTGCAGGGCGGCCAGGATGTGGCGCTGAAGCTGGAACTGGAACTCAAGGCGCTGAGCGGACAATCGCTGAACAGCGTCCCCATCCTGAGCAACCGGCTGTACACCGGCAGCCTGACGGTGCGCGACGGCGAGACCGCCGTGGTGGCCGGCATGGTGACGCAATCCGAGCAAAAGGCGTTCAGTCGCGTCCCCGTGCTGGGCCACCTGCCGGTGCTCGGCCGCCCCTTCTCCAACGAGAACCTGGAGAGGAAAGAGAATCAACTGCTGGTGCTGGTGACGCCCTACATCGTCAACCTGCCGCAGTCGGCGATGGTGGCCGTGCCGTAAAGGCAGGTGTCAGGTCGCAGGTGACAGGACGCGGGAAAGCCAAACCTATTTCTTCTCGACCAGGCGGTTGTATTTCTTCAGCACCTGGCGCAGGCGGTCGTGAGGCAGGGCGATGACGGTGTGGCCGTCCGCGCCGGTCATGGTTTCGGCGGCGACCAGGGCGTTGACGATGGCTTCTTCGGTGGCCTCGACCGTGGCGGTAAACAGCGGCCCCATGCTGTCGTTGGGAAGCATGGTGAGGGTGCGCGTGCCCTTCGTTTCCGCCGCGCTCGGGTTCGCGGTCGAGAAGGCGATGAAGATGTCACCCGAGCCGTTGCCGCTGACCGAGCCCATGCGCCCCAGGGCGAGCGAAACGCGGCGCGCCAGGCGCTTCAACTGGTGCGGCAGGAGAGGGGCATCGGTGGCCACCACAACGATGATGGAGCCATTCTCATCGGAGTACACCGAGTGGTCGCGAATCTCGCGGCCCAGGGGAACGCCGGCGATGCGCAACTGGTCGCGCAACCCGTAGTTGCACTGCACCAGCACGCCCACGGTGTATTCGCCCGCTGTTCCCCGCTCAGCTTTTTCGCTCAGCTTGCGGGAAGCGGTCCCGATGCCGCCCTTGAATTCGTGGCAGATCATGCCCGTGCCGCCGCCCACATTGCCCTCGGCCACCGGGCCGGAGCGCGCCCCGTCCAAAGCTTCAAACGCATGCTCAGGTTTTACGTGGAAGCCATTGATGTCGTTGAGATAGCCGTCCCAGGTTTCGGCGACCACCGGGAGCGACCACCAATAGCCCTCGGTGTCCTTGCGTCCGAGCTTCACGCGATAGGCGACCACGGCGTCGCGCACCACGCCCACGCTGTGGGTGTTGGTGATCATCACCGGGCCTTCGAGGAATCCCGATTCCTCCAGCCACGTCGTGCCGGTCATCTCGCCGTTGCCGTTGAGCGAGAACCAGGCGCCGAATACCGGGTCGGAGTTCTCGCGGCCGCGCGGCAGGATGGCCGTCACGCCGGTGCGCACCGGGCCCTCGCCCACTTTGAGCTTGCCTTCTCCACGGATGATGGTGCTGTGGCCGACCTCGACCCCGGCCACGTCGGTGATGGCGTTCAGCGGGCCGGGCGTGCCGTCAAACGGCACTCCCAGGTCACGGGCGCGGGGCTTGGACTGCGCGAAGACGGAAGTCGCGAGCAGCAGCACGACGATAGCACGGCGCATGGGAACAAGGGCCTCCTGAGGAAGGCACATTGTAAAGGAAGGGCTGGCGGCTAGCGCAGAACCGCAGCCAACGGTCTTTGGAGTTGGGAATCAGCGCACCGTATTCTGGTCTTGAGTGGCCTTGCGATACTGTTCTTGCACGTACGCCCTTGTCTCGCGAATCCTCGTAACCAGTTCGGGATCCGTTGCTGCCATCTCCAGCCAGTTGAGCACAAACAGAGCGGTTTTTGGCTCGCGATCGGCTTTCTCGCTCACGATCTTCGGAGCGCCGAATGACAAGTGAACAACCACAAGTGCGCGTTCCATTTCGACCGAGCTCAGCTTCCTACCGGCGATGACCTTGGTGAGCGCCACACAGCCTCGGTCTCCCATCCTGCTGAGCTGCTTATCTACGTTACCCTCTATCCATACGCCCGGCATCTTCGAGTCGAGCATGGCCCGAACAACAGTTTCCGGCTCGCTTTCCACCGTCTGCGCTGCACAAAACGACCAGCAGATGACAACAAGGATCGTGACCCTACGAATCTTCACGTCCACTGCCTCCCTCCTACCGTGATTTGGAAATGTCAGAATTATTCGTGATGGAACCGTGTCCGAACCCAGCTCCGTTGTTGAAGGGGGCCGTCACCGTAAACGTTTGTGACCGGACCGAATAAGAAGTACTGCCCACGATTGTGGTGACATTCTGCGTCGCAGTGGGCCCTGGAGCTATCGTCCGTCGTCTAGTTCACTAGGAAAGCCGCCCCAAACACGCCTTCTTGCCCACATCTGCGCTCATGGTACGACCACACGCCTCTGCCTCGTACCAGCACGAAAGCGTTCAGCGCTTGGCGCACGGTCACGCCGCGATATGTTTGCAACCTGGTCCCAGTTTCCTTCCGCTCAACCCCTGGCTTCGGAAGGCTCCCGGGCCCCAATTCAATTCTTCCCAGACGCAGTTTGAGCTCTTCAGCACGCGCGCGGACTTCCGGGCTCTCGAAGACTCGCTGCAAGAGCAACGAGGGCGCCATCTGGTCGTCAATCTCGAGCAAAGCAAGCTGGGTTTCCAGGAGAGGTGGAGCACCGCTGGCAGGAACCACATTCACAACGCTGTCGCGCACTTCCCACCGATAAGACGGGAACAATACAGCAAGGGAGTCGAGCGCATCTTTGAGCGAGGACCCTCCTCCAGCCAACTGTTGGACCTGCTTACTCCCTCAAGGCGCTCTTGATCATGGACCGGAGGCCCTCGTCGTCAGTTTCATGGGCGATTACTTGCAAGGCGGCCCGCGCACGAATCGCAGTCTCGTTTTTCGGCTTATCCAAGGGTCGAATCAGCACAGCAACTGCCTCCGCATTGCGGATGCGCTCAAGTCCAGCAATCGCACTTCCTACAGTACGGTAGTCCTCCAGAGCTTCCTCCAAGAACTGCACAGCAACTGGATCATCAACATAGCTGAGGGCTTCGGTTGCCTCCATAGCAGCTCGAACCGAGCCAGCTTGCTGCGCGCGGGTTAGGAGACGACGACATGACGCAATCAACGCATTGGCGTCTCTCGGCCCTATCAGAACGCTGCCAGTGAACGAATCGCTCGGAATTTGATTCGCGCCC